>DATKQI010000300.1:0-9771 GCA_035532755.1 Acetobacteraceae bacterium | reverse complement strand
TAGCGCCAGTCGAATCACGACCTCCGGGAGCGCGGCGATGGAATTGGCGGTCGATTCCCCAGGGCAGGCGGTGCCCGGCTCAACCACGCTGTTGAGCCGGGCGTCGTCCTGGATCACCGAATTCCCCGCCGCGCTCCTGGTCGTGGCCGAGATCGTCATCGAGGGCGGCGGGGTCTTCTTCCGCTACGTGCTGCACACGCCGCTTCCCTGGACCGACGAACTGGCGAACATCCTCTTCGTCTGGCTGGCGATGCTGGGCGCGGCGATCGCGCTCCGGCGGGGCGAGCACATGAAGCTCACCACCTTCGTGAAGAACCTGTCCGCCGGCCAAAGGGCGTGGCTCGACGCGCTGGGGATGATGCTCGTCATCGCGTTCCTGCTCGCACTCCTCGGCCCGGCCTATCAGCATTTCCAGGAAAACCTGGACGTATCGACGGCGATCCTGGGACTCAACGAAGGGTTCCGGACAGGGGCGGTACTGGTCGGCACGATCCTGATGCTCGTCACCGCAACCTCCCGCCTCCTGGAGCGCGCGGGCTGGAAGCAGATCGCGGTCATGGGGGGTGCCGTCGCGCTGCTGGGCGGCGCGTTGTGGCTGCTGTCGCCGATGCTTGCGACTCTGGGCAACGCCAACCTGCTGATCTTCTTCGTCGTCATGCTCATCCCCTGCGTGATGATCGGCGTTCCCATCGCCTTCGCCTTCGGCCTCGCCACGATCTCCTTCCTTGCTTTCTCGACGACGACCCCGCTTTCGATCATGCCGGCCCGCATGCAGGCGGGAATGTCCGATCTGGTCCTGCTGGCGGTGCCGCTGTTCGTCTTCCTCGGCGGCCTGATCGAGATGACCGGGCTTGCCCGGGCGATGATCGAATGCCTGGTGAACCTCGTCGGCCATGTGCGCGGCGGGCTTCATTACGTGCTGCTGGGGGCGATGTATCTCGTCTCCGGCATCTCGGGCTCGAAGGCGGCCGACATGGCCGCGATCGTGCCCGCGCTGTTCCCGGAAATGAAGAAGCGCGGCATCAGGGATGGGGATCTGATCGGCCTGCTGTCGGCATCCGGCGCGATGTCCGAGACCATCCCGCCGAGCATCGTGCTGATCACCATCGGGTCGGTGACCAACGTGTCGATCGCCGCCCTGTTCGTCGGCGGTTTGATGCCTGCACTGGTCGGCATGGTGATGATGGCGCTTGTCGTATGGTACCAGACACGGCGCGAGGACATGACCGGGGTTGGCCGCCCTCCGCGCGCGCAGGTCGGCAGATCGGTGGTGGCCGCGCTGCCGGCGCTGGCACTTCCATTCATCATCCGCACGGCGGTGGTCGATGGCGTCGCGACGGCGACGGAAGTCTCGACCGTCGGCATCTTCTACACGATCCTGGCCGGGCTGTTCCTCTACCGGCAGTTCGACTGGCGACGGATCTACCCGATGCTGCTGGACACCGCCGCCCTGTCCGGGGCCATCCTGCTGATCGTCGGCTGCGCGAACGGCATGGCGTGGGCGCTCACACAGTCGGGCTTCTCGCGCGATCTCGTCGCGGTCATGACGGCGGTGCCCGGCGGCAAATGGGGCTTCCTCGCGGTGTCGGCCGCGGCCTTCGTCGTTCTCGGCAGCGTGCTGGAGGGCATTCCCGCCATCGTGCTGTTCGGGCCGCTGCTGTTCCCGATCGCCCGAATGGTTGGCGTGAACGAGGTGCACTACGCCATGGTGGCCATATTCGCCATGGGGCTGGGGCTGTTCGCCCCGCCGTTCGGCGTGGGCTTCTACGTGGCCTGCGCGATCGGGCGGGTATCGCCCGACGTGGCGATCGGCCGCGTGTGGCCATATCTCGGGGCGCTGCTCGTCGCGCTCGTTCTTCTCGTCGCCTTCCCCTGGTTCTCGATCGGGTTCCTGTGAGCCGCCTCAACCTCGGTGCTGGTTCCTTCGCGCCCGCCGTGGCATGAACGAATCGTGAGCGAACACCGGGTCAATCGCAGGGGCTTGCTGTCGGAACAGGTGCAGGATGCGCTGCGCGCCCGCATCGTCCGCGGCGAGCTGGCGCCGGGGGTGCAGCTGTCCGAGCAGTCGCTCTCCGAGGAGATGGCGATCAGCCGCACCCCGGTGCGGGAGGCGCTGATCCGGCTGGCGGAGGAGGGGCTTGTCGTCATCTACCCGCAGTTCGGCAGCTTCGTCGCCCCAATCGCGGTGGACGCGGTGCGGGAGGCGCAGTTCATCCGCGAGCACCTCGAATGCGCCATCATCCGCGACACCGCGCGCCTGATCGACGCCGCCGGCCTCGCCACCCTGCAAGCGGACCTTGCCGACCAGCGCCGGGTGATCGACGCCGGGGACCCGACCGCGTTCTACGCGCTGGACGAGACGATGCACGCCCGCTTCGGGGAGATCGCGGGCCATCCGCGCGCCTGGAAGGTGGTGCAGCAGAGCAAGGTGCACATGGACCGGGTGCGCCATCTCTCCGTCCGCGTCCGCGCGCACGCGACACTGCTGCTGGAGCAGCACCACCGCATCGTCGATGCCCTTGCGGCCGGCGATCCGGACCAGGCGGAGGCGGCGTTGCGGAAGCACCTGCGGGAGGTGCTGACGACCATCGAGGTGATGGGCCTGCAAGCGCAGCCGCCCGGCCCGCCACCCCGGCTGCGCCGCCGGCCCGCCTGAGCGCCCCTTCCCGTCCTTCGGCCCTCCCCGTCATCCACAGCTATCCACAGGGCGGGGTCACTGCCGGTGCCGTGGGGTTGGGGCTATGGTGCGGCGATATGAACACCATCGATTCGCCGCTGCTGGGGCTATCCCAGCGCCTGCCGCCGAGCAACCTCCAGGCCGAGCAGGCGCTGCTCGGCGCGCTGCTGGCCAACAACAAGGCCTATGAACGGGTTTCGGAGTTCCTCGCGCCGGAGCATTTCGTCGATCCGGTGCACGGCCGCATCTTCCAGTCCATCGCCCGCCGAATCGAGGCCGGGCAGCTTGCCGATGCCGTCACGCTGAAGGCCGAGTTCGAGCATTCCGGCGTGCTGGAGGAGGTGGGCGGCACCGCCTACCTCGCCCAGCTTCTCACCGCCATGGTCGGCATCATCAACGCCGGCGACTACGGCCGCGCGGTGCACGATGCGTGGCTGCGCCGACAGCTGATCGACGTGGGCGAGACCGTGGTGAACCGCGCCTTCGGCGCGGAGCCGGAGCTGGACGGGCTGATGCAGGTGGAGGCGGCCGAGCAGTCGCTGTTCGACCTCGCCACCAAAGGCGGCAACGAAGGCGGGTTCATCACCTTCGAGCGGGCGCTGACCGCGGCGATCGAGGGGGCGGAGCGTGCGTTCCGCCGCGCCGGCCATGTCTCCGGCCTGTCCACCGGGCTGCGCGATCTGGATGCGAAGATGGGCGGGCTGCACCCGTCGGACCTGATGATCCTGGCCGGCCGGCCCGGCATGGGCAAGACCGCGCTCGCCACCAAGATCGCCTTCGGGGCCGCGGCATCCCTGGTGGAGGAGGCGCGGCGGGCCGATCCGAACGCCGAGCCGAAGGGCAGCATCGCGATCTTCTCGCTGGAGATGAGTGCCGAGCAGCTCGCCAACCGCCTGCTGGCCGAGGAGGCGCGGATTTCCGGGGACCGCATCCGCCGCGGCGACATCGGCCAGAAGGATTTCGACAAGTTCGTCCAGGTCAGCCGCCAGATCGCGAGCCTGCCGATCCAGATCGACGACACGCCCGCGATCACGCTCTCCGCCCTGCGCACCCGCTGCCGGCGGTTGAAGCGCACCAAGGGGCTGTCGCTCGTGGTGGTCGATTACCTGCAGCTGATGCGCCCGGCAGCCGGTACGCGGCCGGAGAACCGGGTGCTGGAGATCAGCCAGATCACCCAGGGGCTGAAGGCGATCGCGAAGGAGCTGGCGGTGCCGGTGCTCGCCCTGTCCCAGCTCTCCCGCGCGGTGGAAAGCCGGGAGGACAAGCGCCCGCAGCTTTCGGACCTGCGCGAATCCGGCACCATCGAACAGGATGCGGATTCCGTCAGCTTCGTCTATCGCGACGAATACTACCTGATGCAGCGCGCGCCCAAGCAGATGGCCTATGATTCGGAGGACAAGTTCCAGTCCGCGCTGGACAAGTGGCAGCACGACATGGAGCAGGTGCACAACCGCGCCGAGCTGATCATCGCCAAGCAGCGCCACGGCCCCACCGGCAAGATCGACCTGTTCTTCGAGGCCGAATTCACCCGCTTCGCCGATCTCGACCAGCATCATGACGCCGGCTGAGAATGTCCCCTGAAACTGCCGGCGCGGTGCTGGAGATCGACCTTCCGGCCATCGTCGCCAACTGGCTGGACCTGTCGGCCCGCCATCCTTCGGGGCCTGTCGCCGGCGTGGTCAAGGCAGATGCCTACGGGCTGGGGGCGGCGGTGGTCGCGCCCGCGCTGCATGCGGTCGGCTGCCGGCATTTCTTCGTCGCCCATCTGTCGGAGGCGCTGGCGATCCGCCCCCTGCTGCCGGGCGCGATGCTCTCGGTGCTGAACGGGCTGATCCCTGGTGCTGCGGATGATTTCATCGCGGACGATATCGTCCCGGTGCTCGGATCACTCGCCGAGGTCGATGCCTGGGCGGCGGCGGCGCGGCGGGCGGGCCGCGCGCTGCCGGCGCTGCTGCATGTGGATACCGGCATGGCCCGCCTCGGGCTCGATCCGCGTGAGCTCGCCGCGCTGGCGCAGGACCACGCCCGGCTTGCCGGGATCGACCTGCGCTATGTGATGACTCATCTGGTCTCCGCCGAGATCGCCGACGACCCGCTGAACACGGCGCAGGCTGCGCGCTTCGCGCAGGCGTGCGCGATGCTCCCGGCGGCCCCGCGCAGCCTCGCCAACTCCTCCGGTCTGTTCCTGGGGGCGGATTTCGCCTCCGACCTCGCCCGGCCCGGCGCCGCGCTGTACGGCATCAACCCCACGCCCGGCCGGCCCAACCCCATGCGCAACGCGGTGCGGCTGCTGGCGCGCGTGCAGCAGGTGCGTTCCATTCCGCCGGGTGCGGGCGTGGGCTACAACGCCACCTGGGTCGCCGCGCGCGAAAGCCGCATCGCCACCGCCCCGGTCGGCTATGCCGACGGGTTCCCGCGCAGCCTGTCCGGCCGGGCCGTGGCCTTCTTTGACGGCAGCCCGGTTCCGCTGGTAGGCCGTGTGTCCATGGACCTCGCCACGTTCGACGTGACCGACCATCCGGCCATCGTGCCCGGCGCATGGCTCGAACTGATCGGCCCGCACGAGCCGCCCGATGCGGTGGCCGCGCGCGCCGGCACCAACGGCTACGAAATCCTCACCTCGCTCGGCCGGCGCTATGCCCGCGTGATCAATTCGGCGTCGAGCGGGGGGGCATGAACCGGCTTCTGGACGGGCTCGCCGCACTCGGCCGCGGCGCGATCGGCGCATGCCGGGCGATCGGGCGAATGGCGATTTTCGCGCTGTCCGCCCTGTCTCACCTGCTGCGCCCGCCCTTCTACCCGCGCATGCTGGGCCGCGCGCTGGTGGAGATCGGCTATTTCAGCCTGCCGGTGGTGGCCCTCACCGCGATCTTCACGGGCATGGTGCTCGCCCTGCAATCCTTTACCGGCTTCGCCCGCTTTTCCGCCCAGGGGGCGGTCGCCAGCATCGTCGTGCTGTCGGTCACGCGCGAACTGGGGCCGGTGCTGGCGGGGCTGATGGTGGCCGGGCGCGCCGGGGCGGCGATGGCGGCCGAACTCGGCACCATGCGGGTGACGGACCAGATCGACGCGCTTTCCACCCTCTCCACCAACCCGATGAAATACCTTGTCGCCCCGCGCCTGCTGGCCGGCGCCATCGCCCTGCCGCTGCTGGTGGTGGTGGCCGACATCCTGGGCGTGATGGGCGGGTTCATCGTCAGCACGATCAAGCTCGGCTTCAACCCCTATGCCTATCTGCACAGCACGCTCTCCTTCGTGCAGGCGGGCGACGTGGTGTCGGGGCTGGTGAAGGCGGCGGTGTTCGGCTTCATCATCGCGCTGATGGGCAGCTATCACGGCTACCACAGCCGCGGCGGGGCGGAGGGCGTGGGCAGCGCCACCACCTCGGCGGTGGTGGCGGCCTCCATCCTCATCCTCGCGTCGGACTACGTGCTGACGCAGATGTTCTTCGCGCGGTAGCGGGCGATGGGCGATCCGAAGATCCGCATTCGCGGCCTGCGCAAGGCGTTCGGCGCGAAGACGGTGCTGGACGGGATCGACCTCGACATCGCACCCGGCACGTCGATGGTCGTCATCGGCGGGTCGGGCAGCGGCAAGTCGGTTCTGCTGAAATGCATTCTCGGCCTGATCGAGCCGGATGCGGGCGTGATCGAGGTCGATGGCCAGGACATCCTGAAGCTCGCCCGCCGCGCCCGGGAAGCGGCGCGCGCGCGCATCGGCATGCTGTTCCAGAACGGCGCGCTGTTCGACTCCCTGCCGGTCTGGGAGAATGTGGCGTTCGGCCTGCTCGCCCGGAAACGCGCCGGCCGGGCGCGGGCGCGGGAGCTGGCGGGCGGGATTCTCGCCCAGGTGGGCCTCGCCGAGAGCGTGGGCGATCTTTCCCCGGACGAACTCTCGGGCGGCATGCAGAAGCGCGTGGCGCTGGCCCGCGCCATCGCGGCGCAACCCGACATCATGTTCTTCGACGAGCCGACCACGGGGCTCGATCCGATCATGGGCGCGGTGATCGACGGGCTGATCGTCGATTGCGTGAAGCGCCTGGGCAGCACCGCCGTCGCCATCACGCACGACATGGCGAGCGCGAGCCGCATCGGCGATGCGGCGGCGATGATCCATGGCGGCCGCATCGTCTGGACCGGCCGTGCGGCAGACCTCCTCGAAAGCGGCAACCCGCTGGTGGACCAGTTCACCCATGGGCGACGCGAGGGGCCGATCCAGATGGAGCTGCGGCGCTAGTGGCCCGGCCCGTCGCCCGTTTCGTCTGCCAGTCCTGCGGCGCCGTCACCGCCAAATGGGCCGGCCGCTGCGAGACCTGCGGCGAATGGAACACCATCGCCGAGGAAACCGCCCCTTCCCGCCCCGGCCCCGCCGGCAAGGCCGGCGCCGGCCGGCGCGTCGCCTTCGTCGGCCTGGAGGGCGAGGCCGCGCCGCCGCCGCGCACCCAGACAGGAATTGCCGAGCTGGACCGGGTGCTGGGCGGCGGGCTGGTGCCGGCATCGGTGGTGCTGATCGGCGGTGATCCGGGCATCGGCAAATCGACGCTGATGCTGCAGGCGGCGGCCGCGCTGGCCCGCGCCGGGAAGCGCGTGCTGTATGTCTCGGGCGAGGAATCGGTGGATCAGGTGCGGCTGCGCGCCCGCCGGCTCGGGCTGACCGATGCGGCGCTGCAACTGGCCGCCGCCACCAACCTCCGCGACATCGCCGCCACGCTGGAGACCGACCCGGCCGCGCTGGTGGTGATCGATTCGATCCAGACGATGTGGCTCGACAGCCTGGAATCCGCCCCCGGCACGGTGGGGCAGGTGCGCGCCTGCGCCTTCGAGCTGATCCGGCTGGCCAAGGAGAAGGGCTTCGCCCTCGCCCTGGTCGGCCACGTGACCAAGGAAGGCTCCCTCGCCGGCCCGCGCGTGCTGGAGCACATGGTCGATGCGGTGCTGTATTTCGAAGGCGACCGCGGCCACCAGTTCCGCATCCTGCGCGGGGTGAAGAACCGCTTCGGCGCCACCGACGAGATCGGCGTGTTCGAGATGACGGACCGCGGGCTGGCCGAGGTGCCCAACCCTTCCGCGCTGTTCCTGGCCGAGCGGCGCGGCAACATCGCCGGCAGCGCGGTGTTCGCCGGGCTGGAGGGCACACGCCCGGTGCTGGTGGAGGTGCAGGCGCTGCTCGCCCCCAACCCGGGCGGTTCGCCGCGCCGCTCCGTCATCGGCTGGGATTCGGGACGGCTGTCCATGCTGCTCGCGGTGCTTGAAACCCGCTGCGGGCTGCGGCTGAACGCGACCGACGTCTACCTCAACGTCGCCGGGGGGTTGCGGGTGAGCGAACCGGCGGCAGACCTCGCGGTGGCCGCCGCGCTCGCCTCGGCCGCGGCCGACCAGCCGACCAACCCGGGGATGGTGTTCTTCGGGGAGGTCGGGCTTTCGGGCGAGGTCCGGCAGGTGGCGCAGGCCGAGGCGCGGCTGAAGGAGGCGGCGAAGCTCGGCTTCACGTCTGCGTGCCTGCCGCGCCGGGTGGCGGGCGGCAACCGGCGCGTGGCCGCCCCCGAGGCGCTGCGGCTGGAGGAGGTGGGGCACCTGGGCGATCTTGTCGCCCGCTTCGGCCCGGATGGAGCCCGGCGCAAGGCATGAGCGGGTTTCCCTGGACCCCTCCGCATGGTTATACCGCCGCATGACGTTCCGATCGCGCCGGCATGACCTGGGTTGATTTCGCCGTCATCGGCGTGCTGGCGGCCTCCGCGCTGCTCGCCTTCATCCGCGGGTTCGTGCGGGAGGTGCTGGGCGTGGGTGCCTGGGTGGGCGCGATCGCGGTGGGGATATGGGCCTTCCCCTTCGTTCGGGGGCGGTTCGAGCATTGGATTCCGGCGCAGGAGATTGCCGATCCGGTGGCGTTCGGCGCGGTGTTCCTGGTCACGCTGATCGTGCTGTCCGTGGTCAGCCACTGGATCGGCGCGCTGGTACGGGCCTCCGCCCTGGGCGGCCTTGACCGCACGTTGGGTCTGGTATTCGGGCTGGTGAGGGGTGCGGCGCTGGTCGTGTTCGCCTATATCGCTGCTGGACTGGTCGTCACCGCCGACAACTGGCCCGCCCCGGTGCGCGAGGCGCGGCTGCTGCCTTATGTGTACGACGGGGCGAGCTGGACGGTCGCGCAGCTTCCGGCCGCATACCGCCCGCGGCTGTCCGCCCCGCCGGCGGCGGCCCCGCCGAGTCTGGGCGATCTGCTGAACGCCAAGCCGCAAGGCTCGGCCCTGTCGCCGCCGGCGGCGAAGAACTGAGGTCAGGAGACCACGTGATGGAGCTTTGCACCTCGCCGCACGACGACGACACGCTGCACGAGGAATGCGGCGTCTTCGGCCTGTGGAACGTGCCCGATGCCGCGGCGGTGACGGCGCTAGGCCTGCACGCGCTGCAGCATCGCGGGCAGGAGGCCACGGGCATCGTCTCCTACGACGGCGCGCATTTCCATACGCACCGGGGCCTCGGGCTCGTGGGCGACAATTTCGGCGATGCGAAGGTCATCGCCGGCCTGCCGGGCGAATGCGCGATCGGCCACAACCGCTACGCCACCACCGGCGACACCGTGCTGCGCAACGTGCAGCCGCTGTACGCGGATTTCGAGTTCGGCGGCTTCGCCGTGGGCCATAACGGCAACCTGACCAACGCGCACGCGCTGAAGCGCACCCTGGTGCGCCGGGGCTGCCTGTTCCAGTCGACCACCGATTCGGAGGTGATCGTCCATCTGATCGCGATCAGCCTGTATTCCACGCTGGTCGATCGGCTGATCGACGCGCTGAAGCAGGTGATCGGCGCCTATTCGCTGGTGGCGCTGTCGAATGACGGGCTGATCGGCGTGCGCGACCCGCTCGGCGTCCGCCCCCTCATTCTCGGCCGCCTCCCCTCCTCCGACAATTCCGGCGGCTGGGTGCTGGCGAGCGAGACCTGCGCGCTCGACATCGTGGGCGCGAAGTTCGTGCGCGATGTGGAGCCAGGCGAGATCGTGGTGATCAACGACCAGGGGGTGCGCAGCATCAAGCCCTTCGGCCGTACCGCCTCCCGGTTCTGCGTGTTCGAATACATCTATTTCGCCCGCCCCGATTC
>DATKQI010000299.1:0-13629 GCA_035532755.1 Acetobacteraceae bacterium | reverse complement strand
CGAGGTCTACCTCGGCCCCCATGGCGCGCAGGCCCGCGACGTGGAAGTCGATACCGCGTAGGCCGATGGCGTCTCCGCCCGGCATCGGCAGGCAGGCCTCCCCGCATCGGGCCAACAGCGCGCCCAGCAGCAGGACAGACGCACGCATCCTGCTCACGAGACCACCGTCGATCCGCGCCGGATGCAAATGGTCGGCGCACAGCGTCAGCGAGAGACCCACGCGACCGGTGGACCAGTTTAGACCCACACCAAGGCTGTGCAGCAAGTTCGACAACACCGCAACGTCTAGACTCGCCGGTACATTGTGCAGGGTCACCAGGTGTGGAGTGAGCAGGGCCGAGACCATCAGCGGCAGCACTGAGTTCTTGGCGCCGCTGATCGGATAGGTGCCGACGAGTGGGCGTCCGCCCTGGATTACGAGGCTGGTGCCGGGATTGGGACGCCACCAGGGAGAGGCCGCAAGCAGAGATAGATCGGACGTGTTGTGCATAGGATGGCGTTCCTTGTGTTCGTCGCAAGCGTAGCCAAAAGAGACGCGCCGCGCCTAGGAACCGAGAGGCCGCTCTCCACCACGAGCCGACCTACAGCAGGGTACCAACCGTCAGATTTCATCCACTAGGCCGGTCGGTTCAATGCCGGAAATGGCGCATCCCGGTCAGCACCATGGCGATGCCCGCCTTGTCCGCCGCGGCGATCACCTCGGCATCCCGCATCGAACCGCCGGGCTGGATCACCGCCGTCGCGCCCGCCGCCACGATCGCCTCCAGCCCGTCGGCGAAGGGGAAGAACGCGTCCGAGGCGGCGACGGAGCCTTGTGCGAGCGGGGCATCGAGCCCGGCCGCTTTCGCTGCATCGGCACTTTTCCACGCCGCGATCCGTGCGGAATCCACCCGGCTCATCTGCCCCGCGCCGATCCCGACCGTCGCCCCGCCCTTCGCATAGACGATGGCGTTGGATTTCACGTGCTTGCACACGCGGAAGGCGAAGATCAGGTCCGCCAGCTCCGCCGCGGTGGGCGCGCGCCGCGTCACCACCTTCAGCGCCTCCGCCGCCACCCGCCCGGCATCGCGGGTCTGTGCGAGGAACCCGCCCGATACCGAACGGAAGGTCAGCCCCGGCGTAGCCGGGTCCGGCAGCCCGCCGGTCAGCAGCAGGCGCAGGTTCTTCTTGCGTGCAAGCACCGCCTTCGCCGCGTCCGACGCGTCGGGGGCGACGATCACCTCGGTGAAGATCGCCGCGATCCTCTCCGCCGCCGCCGCGTCGAGCCCGCGGTTGACCGCGACGATGCCACCGAACGCGCTCACCGGATCGCAGCGCAGCGCCAGGTTCCATGCGTCGGCGAGAGTTGCGGCCATGGCCACGCCGCAGGGGTTCGCGTGCTTCACGATCACCACGGCGGGCGCATCGAACTCGGCCACACACTCGAACGCCGCATCGGTGTCGTTGAGGTTGTTGTAGGACAGCTCCTTGCCCTGCGCCTGCACCGCGGTCGCCACCCCCGGACGATGGCCGGTGGCGTAGAACGCCGCCGCCTGATGCGGGTTCTCGCCGTAGCGCAGCGTCTGCCGGCGGGTGCCCGCGATGGCGAGCCGTTCGGGAAGCGCCTCGGCCCCGGCGAACCATCCGCCGATCGCCGCGTCATAGGCCGCGGTGCGCGCATACGCCGTGCCGGCCAGCGCACGCCGTGTCGCCTGTCGCGTGCCGCCCTCCGCCTCGATCTCCGCCAGCACCGCGGCGTACTGGGCCGGATCGGTCAGCACCGCGACGAAATCGTGGTTCTTCGCAGCCGCGCGGATCAGCGCCGGGCCGCCGATGTCGATATTCTCCACGCAGGTCGCGAAATCCGCGCCCTTGGCCACCGTCGCCTCGAACGGGTAGAGATTCACCGCCACGAGGTCGATCGGCGCGATGCCGTGCGCCTCCATTTGCGCCAGATGCGCCGGATCGTCCCGCCGCCCCAGGATGCCGCCGTGGATCTGCGGCACCAGCGTCTTCACCCGCCCGTCCAGGATTTCGGGGAAGCCGGTATGCGCCGACACCTCGACCACCGGCACGCCCGCCGCCCGCAGCGCCGCCGCCGAACCGCCGGTGGAGAGGATTTCCACGCCGCGCGCGGCCAGCGCCGTGGCGAACGGCACCAGCCCCGCCTTGTCGGAGACGGAGATCAGGGCGCGGCGGATCGGGACGATGTCGGTCATGGCACACTCGCTTGCGGCTGCTGCGGCGCGGCATAGTCCGCCACGCCCAGCAGGTCCAGGGTGCGCGCCACCACCCGCGCCTCGTCGTACAGATCGAGCGCCCGCGCCCGGCCCGCAGCACCCATCGCCGCGCGCAGCGCCGCATCGCCGGCCAGGCGCCGCAGCGCCGCAGCCAGGGGCGCGACTGTGCGCGCCGGCACCAGCAGGCCGGTCAGCCCGCCCACCACCTGTTCGCGCGGACCGGAAATATCCGTCGCCACCACCGGCAGCGCCGTCAGCATCGCCTCGATCACCGACATCGGCAGCCCCTCGAAATGGCTCGGCAGCGCGAAGATATCCGCCGCCGTCAGCACCGCGGCCGTATCCTCCCGATAGCCGAGAAGCCGCAGCCGGTCCCCGAGCCCGCATCCGGCGAATGCCGCCCCCAGTTCCGCTCCGTGATCCGATGGCAGGCGGGAGCCCACCACCCATACCTCCGCCGGCACATCCGCCATTGCCGCCAGCAGTTCGGGATGGCCCTTGTGGCGGACGAGGCGGGAGACGATCACCACGACCACCCGATCATCCGGCACGCCCAGCGCCGCCCGGATGCGCGCCCGCGCCGCCGGATCGGGGCGGAAGACCGCCGGATCGCGCCCGTTGCCCACCGCCACGGCCCGGCGTGAAATCCACAGCCGCTGCGCCATCGCCGCCTCCTCGGCCGAGACGGTCAGGAACACGTCGGTGATCTTCCCCGCCGCCCACTCCATCGCGAACGACGCCGCCCGCCGCGGCCACGATCCGGGCTGATTGAACAGGAATCCGTGGCAGGTATAGGCCACGCGCGGCACCCCCGCCGCCCGCGCCGCCACCCGGGCCAGGAAGCCGCTGATCGGCATGTGCCCATGCACCAGATCCGGCTTCTCGGCCCGCAGGAACGCGACCAGCGCCCGGAACGCCCGCCACTGCGCCCGCACCGAGGCAGACCGCGCGAACGGCAGCCCTTCCACCCGGAACCCCTCGCCCCGCACCGCGGCCAGCAGCGGCCCCTCGGCGCAGACCCCCACCACCTCATGCCCCCGCGCCCGCGCACCCCGCATCAGCGGCAGCAGGAAGTGCCGCATCGCGAAGTCCACATTGGTGACCTCGATGATCTTCACGGTGAAGGGGAGGCTTTCACCCCACCTTGGTGATCGCCCATTTCACCTGTTGCGGGCCGTCGGCGAGGTTGGTGAGCACGACCTGCTCGCTGCGGCGAGGTTCGGGGCCGCCGAGGTAGATGCTTTCTTCCAGCGCGATCTTCGCGCCGTCGGCCCGCAGCCGCCAGCCGCTGCCGGAGGGCAGGCGGAGCAGCGCGGCCTCGCCGTCCTGCTGCAGGCTGGCGGTCACGTTCGGGTGCAGGTGGAAGCGCAGGGTGTAGGGCTGCGGCGTGGCGGCTTCCACCGCATCCTCCCCGCGCACGTCCTCCCCGCTTTCGGCGAGGTAGAGGCGGCGGCGGTGGATGGCGCCGAACGGCTTTTTCCAGCCGTCGTGGCTGGCTTCCAGCCAGTGCGCGCCGTTCGCCTCCTGGCGCTGCATCTCCACCCGTTCCGGCCGGCGGCCGAGCCCCTCCTGCCGCAGCTCGGAGGAGTTCACGTCGGCGATCACCAGCGTGGAGTGCGCGGCGGTGGCGCGCGTCGCATCCCGCCATTCCGCCCCGGATGCCGGAGAGGCGCCGCAATTCACCACCAGCCGGTCGCGCCCGACGGACAGCTCGATCGACAGCGTGCCGGCATGGGCCAGCCGGTCCAGCCCGTGCGGGGGCGGGGCGCCGCAATCGATGAGCAGCACGGTGCGTCCGGCCTGCAGCCGCTGGTATCCGCCATCGGCCAGTCCGGCGGGCGCGCGCCCGCCGCGTCCGGCCTGGGTCAGCACGAGGTCGATGAGGTTGGAGGCCTCTTCCTTGCTGCCATTGAACAGCGCAAGGCCGCCATCGCCGTGGCGCAGCATGCGCAGCGCGGGGGCCATTCGCTCGATCGCGGTGGCAAGTGCCGCCGGCGGCGGCGCCTGGGCGGCTTGCAGCAGGGCGCGGATTTCCGCCAGATCCTGCAACGCGGCGAGATGCGCGGCCGGGCTGCGCTCGATATGGCTGCCGTCGGGCAGCACCTGCCGGCTGATCTCCTGCGGCAGGAAGCGCAGCGCGCGGGCGAGGAAGGCGCCGTGCTCCGGCAGTGCCACGGAGGCGGCGATGAGCCCCTTCAACGCGGTCAGCGCGCGGGCGTCGATCTGCTCCGCCGGCAGCGCGGCGGAGAGGCTGCGCGCATCGGCGACCAGCCGGGCCATCAGCCGCTGGCGGAATGCGTCATCGGCGCTGGCGGCGAAGAAATCGTAATGGCCGAGCCAGGCGGCGATGCGCGCGCCGGCCACGTCGGGGCGGACGGCGAGCGGTTCGGCCAGGGGTGCGGCCATCCAGTCGGACACCAAAGCGCGGGCGCGCAGCCGGGCGGCATCGGTACCCAGGGCGCGCAGATCGCGCAGCCAGGCGAAGCCGTGCGCGGCGGCGCGCAGCGCCGGCGAGCCGGCCGGATCGCCCCAGCCGCCGGGAAGCAGCGGCCGGATCGCCCCGCCCACCTCCAGCTCGCCCTTCAGCAGTTGTGCCCCGCGCGCCGGATCGCCGGGCCAGGGGTCGCGCACCGGCAGGGTGGGCGCATCCGGCACGCGGCCCATGCGCAGGCTGGGCAGGCGGGCCATGGCGAGGCGCGCATCGCGCAGCCAGCGGCGCGGGTCCATGCCGCTCATGCCGCCGCCCGCAGGGCGGCGATGGCCGCCGCGTAGTCGGGCGCACCGAACACGGCGGTGCCGGCGATCAGGGTATCGGCCCCGGCCGCGCGCACCAGAGCGGCGGTCTGCGGCGTGATGCCGCCGTCCACCGCGAGCGCGACGGGATGGCCGGCGCCGTCGATCATCTGGCGCAGGGCGGCGATCTTGGGGAGCTGGGAAGACAGGAAGCTCTGCCCCCCGAAACCCGGGTTGACGGTCATCACCAGCACGATATCCACCAGATCGAGCGCCCACGCCATGGCCTCGATGGGGGTTGCGGGGTTGAGCACCACGCCGGCCTGCCTGCCCAGCCCCCGGATCGTCTGCAACGAACGGTGCAGATGCGGCCCGGCCTCGGGGTGCAGGCTGATGTGGTCGGCCCCGGCCTCGGCGAAGGCGGCAAGGTAGGGATCGGCCGGCGCGATCATCAGGTGCACGTCGAACTTCAGCTTCGTATGCGGGCGCAGCGCGCGCAGCAGCATCGGGCCGAAGGTGATGTTCGGCACGAAATGCCCGTCCATCACGTCCAGATGCAGCCAATCCGCGCCGGCTTTCTCCACCGCCGCCACCTCGTCGCGCAGCCGGGCGAAATCGGCGGAAAGCAGGCTGGGGGCGATGGTGATTCCGGGGCGATCTGATCCAAGCATCCGGTGGTTCTAGACAGCCGACTCCCCCCAGCACAAGCCGCGCCTCATCGCCGCCGCATCCGGGCGGCGAAGAACCCGTCCATTCCGCCCCGCTCCGGCCACAGGCCGGGATGGGTGCGCAGGCAGCCCTCCGGCGTGATCGCTTCCGGCAAACCGGGCAGTTCTTCGCGTCGGACCGGGTCCAGCGCCAGATCGAGCCGGGTCAGCGCGGCGGCGACACGCGCCATGCCCTCCTCCGGCTGCAGCGAGCACACCGCATAGACCAGCCGCCCGCCGGGCGCGAGCAGGGCGGCGGCGGCATCCAGCAGCCGGTCCTGCTGCGCGGCCAGCGCCGGGATGTCCTGTGGGCGTTTCAGACGGGGCACGTCCGGGTGGCGGCGGATGGTGCCGGTCGCGCTGCAGGGCGCATCCAGCAGCACGGCGGCGAAGCGGGCCGGCGGCGCCCAGGTCTCGGCATCGGCTGCCACCATCTCGGCATGCAGGCCGAGGCGGGCGAGGTTCTCCCGCACACGCGCGAGGCGCTGCTCGCTGCGATCGACCGCGATCACCCTCGCCCCGGCGGCGGCGAGCTGCGCGGTCTTGCCTCCCGGGGCCGCGCACAGATCGGCCACCGCCTCCCCGGCGGCCGGGGCCAGCAGGCGGGCCGGCAGCGCGGCGGCCGCGTCCTGCACCCAGAACGCGCCCTGCTCGAAGCCGGGAATGGCGGTGACGCGCGTGCCGGCCGGCATCCGCACAGACCCCGTGGGCAGCACCATGCCTTCCGCCGGCGCCGTGGCGCCCGGGGCGAGCGTGAGATCGAGCGGGGCTTCGTGCTGGTGCGCCTCGGCGATCGGCCGCGCCTCGCGGCCCCAGGCCGACCACAGCCAGGGCGGCGTGTCGAGCCGCGGTGCGTCCAGCCCGTTCAGCGCCGTCTGGCCGGCCTCCGCCACCCGGCGCAGCACCGCGTTCACCAGCCCGGCGAAACGCGGCAGCCCGCGGGTGCGGGCGAGCGAGACGGCGGTGCCGACGGCCACATGCGCCGGGGCCTCCAGCAGCAGCAGCCCGGCCGCGCCGATCCGCAGCACGTGGCGCACCGGCGCGGGCGGTGCCTTCTCCAGCAGGGGTTCGAGCACCGCGTCGAGCGAGCCGAGCCGGCGCAAGGCCGCGGCCGCGAGCCGATGGCCTGCCGCCCGGTCGCGCGGCGCCATGGTGGGCAGCGAATCGAGCGCGGCCTCCAGCGCCTGGCGGCGGTCGAGCACGGCGGAAAGAAGATGGAAGGCGGCCTCGCGGGTGGGATCGGGGGTTGCGTTCACCGGCGCTTCATCGCGCAGCGGGGTGCCGTTGCCAAGCGCGCCGCTTTGCGTCACCCATCGGAGATCATTGCATCGAAGGGACTCGCCCGATGAGGCTCCGACCTGAATGAGCACGATCCAGGCCCTCGTCCTCGCCGTGCTCCAGGGCGCGACCGAACTGTTTCCGGTCAGCAGCCTCGGCCACGCCGTCGTGCTGCCGGCGCTGCTGCATTGGCATTTCGACCGGGCGGGCGCCGTTTTCCTGCCGTTCCTGGTGATGCTGCATGTCGGCACCGCCGCCGCGCTGCTGGCCTATTTCTGGCGCGACTGGATCGCCATCGCCCGCGGCGTGCTGGGCCTGGCCCCGGCGCATGAGCGGGCGGAGGGCCGGCGCGTGTTCCTGCTGATCGTGGTGGCCACCATCCCGGCGGTCATCGTCGGTTTCACTTTGGAGAAATTCTTCCGCCACCTGTTCGGCGCGCCGCTGGTCGCCGCGGTGTTTTTGGTCGTGAACGCGGCGCTGCTGCTGGCCGGGGAGCGGCTGCGCGCCGCCGGCAACCGGCCGCTGTCCGCGCTCACCCTGCGCGATGCGCTGGTCATCGGCATCTGGCAGTGCGCGGCGCTGATCCCCGGCATCTCGCGGTCGGGCGCGACCATGGTGGGCGGCCTCGCGCGCGGGATCGACCATGAGGACGCGGCGCA
Source organism: Acetobacteraceae bacterium (assembly GCA_035532755.1). Taxonomy (GTDB): domain Bacteria; phylum Pseudomonadota; class Alphaproteobacteria; order Acetobacterales; family Acetobacteraceae; genus DATKQI01. The sequence goes on along the minus strand of DATKQI010000299.1, from coordinate 6,033 downwards.
TTTCTCTTTCCTGATCGCAACCCCGGTGATCGCCGGGGCCGCGGTGCTGGAGGTGCCGAAGCTGCTGCATCACGGCGCGTTCGCCGCCGGCGCCTTCGGCATCGCCGCGATGGCGGCGGTGGTGGCGGGGGTGACGGCCTTCGCCAGCACGGCGTTCCTGATGCGCTGGTTCCGCGACCATGATCGCTGGGCGCTCAACCCCTTCGCCTGGTACTGCGTGGTGGCGGGGCTGGGCAGCCTCGCGCTGCTGGCCGTGGGATTCTGACCCTCATGGCCAGCCCGTTCCGCGACATTCCTGCGGACGGGCGGCGGCTGATCGCCATGCGCGGCCTGCGCAGCATCGCCCAGGGCGCGCTGGTGGTGGATTTCGCGCTGTATGCGAAGGCGCTGGGCTGGTCCGCCACGTTCCTCGGCGCGGTGCTGGGCGGCGGTTTCCTGGTCACCGCCGCGCTCACCGCCTGGCTGGGCCCGCTGAGCGACCGGGTGGGGCGCCGGTCCTTCCTGCTGGGCTACGAATGCCTGATGATCCTGGCCGCGCTGGTCGCGCTGGTCACGCCCGCGCGCTGGCCGCTGGTGGCCGCCGCCGCCCTGGGCGGCTTCGGGCGCGGCGTGAACGGGGCGGCCGGGCCGTTCGGGCCGGTGGAGCAATCCTGGCTGGCCGGCCTCGTGCCGCGCGAAACGCTGGGGCAGACCATGTCGCTGAATGCGGCGGTGGGCAATTCCGGCATGGGGGCCGGTGCGATCCTGGCCGGGCTGCCGGCATTATGGGGCGGGCTGCACCCGGCGGCGGTGGATTACCGGCCGCTGTTCGGTCTCGCCATGGCATCGGCGATCATCTGTCTGGCGCTGCTGCTGCGCGTGCGCGACCTGCCGCGTGCCGCCACGGAACCGGACCATCCGGCCGAGGCCGCCACCGCGCGCGCCGAGCGCGGCAGCCTGCTGCGGCTCGCCGGGCTGAACGCGCTGAACGGCATGGGCATCGGGCTGGTCGGGCCGCTGATCTCATACTGGTTCGCGCGGCGCTTCGGCGTCGGCCCGGCCTTGATCGGGCCGGTGATGGGCGTCTCGCTCGGGCTCACAGCGCTGTCGTCGCTGGGGGCGGGGGCGCTGGGAGCGCGGTTCGGCACCGTGCGGATCGTCATCTGGATGCGCGGGGCCGGGCTTGCGATGCTGCTCGCGCTGCCGTTCGCGCCGAATTTCGCTGTGGCGGCGGTTCTGTACGGCCTGCGCAGCGCGCTCAACCGCGGCACCGCCGGCTCCCGCCAGGCGCTGGCGATGGGGCTGGTGCGCGGCCATCGGCGCGGGCTCGCCGCCAGCGTGAACGCGCTGTCGATCCAGCTGCCCCGCGCGCTCGGCCCGGCGCTGGCCGGCCTGTTCTTCGCCGCCGGGGCGCTGACCACGCCGTTCCTCATCGCCGCGCTGTTCCAGGGCGGCTATCTTGTGCTTTATCCGCGCCTGTTCGCCGGCCGCCGGCCCGATCCGGGCTGAGTGCGGAACGGTCTCGGGCTGCTCCAGGGGGCAAAGACGATGCGCACGCCGACCCGGTCCTGCCTGCTGGTGCTGATCTGCCTGCTGCTGCCGGCCGTGCCGGCGCGGGCCGGGGTGAACCTCGCCACCGCCCCGATCGGGCGGATGGACCTGCCCTGGTGGCGGCATCGGTTCGAGGCCACGCTCGCCCGCATCCGCCAGGGGCATGTCGATCTGGTGTGGCTGGGCGATTCGATCACCCAGGACTGGGAACGGCATGGCCCGCCACCCTGGCTCGATTTCGCGCCGGCCTGGAGGCATTTCTACAGCGGCCGCCACGCGGTGAACCTGGGCTTCATCGGCGACGACACGGCGAGCGTGATCTGGCGGCTGGACCATGGGGAGGTGGCGGGCATCGATCCGAAGCTCGTGATCCTGCTGATCGGTGCGAACAATCTCGGCCTGCCGCGCTGGGGGGCGGGGCAGACCATTCCGGGGATCGAGGCGGTGGTGAACAATCTGCACCGCCGCCTGCCGCGAACGGATGTCCTGCTGCTGGGCATCCTGCCCAGCATCCGCTCGGCCTGGGTGAGCCGGAACACCCGGCTCATCAACGCCGCACTGGCGCGGATCTATGCCGACAGCCCGTTCGTGACCTACATGGACGTGGGATATCTGCTGATGAAGGATGGCCGCGTCGATCCGAACCGCTTCGTCGACCCGCGCCTGCACCCGCCGCAACCGCCGCTGCATCCCACCGCCCAGGTGCAGGCCCGCATCGCCGCCGCGATCGAGCCCACGGTCGCCCGGCTGATGGGCGACCGCAATCGGCTGCTGCCGCCCCCCTCTGCCGTGCCGCCCTCCCTCACCGTGCCCCCCACCGCGCCGCCGCCGGCCGCCCAGTGATGCGCGCGCTGCGGCCGTGGCTTTGGTCGGCGCTCGCCTGCGCGGTGCTGGTGGGGCTGTCGGTCGCGTTCCTCGACCGGCCGATCGCCCGTTTCTCGCACGATGCGATCGGCGGCGGCCCGGTGTTTCTCGACCTCACGATGATCCCCGCGCGCTTCGATCCGGTGAGCGTGCTGCTTGTGGTGGCATGCGGCCTGGTGGCGATCGGGCGCGGCCGGCTGGCGGGCACGGGGCGCATCCTGCTGCTGGCCGCGCTCAGCTACATCGTCGGCATCGCCGTGAAGAACGAGCTGAAATTCGTCTTCGGCCGAACCTGGCCGGAGACCTGGGTGCACAACAACCCCTCGTTCATCGGCACCGGCGCGTACGGCTTTCACTTCTTCCACGGCGGCGCCGGCTGGGCGTCGTTCCCGTCCGGGCATACCACGGCCATCACCTCGGTGATGGCGGTGCTGTGGCTGATGATGCCGCGATGGCGGCCGCTATGGGCGGGGCTGGCGGTGGCGGTGGCGGTCGGGCTGCTCGGGATGGATTATCACTTCCTGGGCGACATCATCGCCGGCGGCTTTCTCGGCACCGCCGTGGGCGTGGGCACCGTGCGGATCGCTGGCCGGGAAGCCGCTGGTGCTGCTGGAGGGGATTGAACTCTCGACCTCTCCCTTACCAAGGGAGTGCTCTACCACTGAGCTACAGCAGCGCCGGGCGCGGCGCATATAGCCTCGGCACCGGGCGGGGTGCAAGCGGGGCGCTTGACTTCGCGGCCCGCAACCAGCCCAGTGCGGCCATGTCCAAGACCCCCGACCGCCCGAAGCTGACCGAGCGCGCGCGGCTGGCGCAGGCCGAGCGGGATGCGCGGCTGGCGGCCGCCCTGCGGGACAACCTGCGCAAGCGCAAGGCCCAATCGCGCGAGAAGGAGGAGGGCGGGAAAGCGCCACCGCCCGGCCCGCGCCCCGCCGGCTGATCCCGGCACGGCACCCCTGCGACGCGCGGCGATTGCCCCGGCGCCCAGGGCTGCGTTAGACGATGCAGCGCCCCGATCCCGACCACGCCGGAGTTGCCCGCCCATGTCCGTCATGCCCGACCACTGGATCCGCCGCATGGCGACCGAGCAGGGCATGATCGAGCCGTTCGTGGAGACCCAGAAGCGGGACGGCGTGATCAGCTACGGCCTGTCCAGCTACGGCTACGACGCGCGGGTGGCGGACGAGTTCAAGGTGTTCACCAATGTCGATTCGGCGGTCGTCGATCCGAAGGCGTTCAGCCCGGCGAGCTTCGTCGATCGGCGCCAGCCGGTGTGCATCATCCCGCCCAACAGCTTCGCGCTCGCCCGCACCATCGAATATTTCCGCATTCCGCGCGACATACTGGTGATCTGCCTCGGCAAATCCACCTATGCCCGGTGCGGCATCATCGTGAACGTCACGCCGCTGGAACCGGAGTGGGAGGGGCAGGTCACGATCGAGATCAGCAACACCACGCCCCTGCCGGCGAAGATCTACGCCGGCGAGGGCATCTGCCAGTTCCTGTTTCTCCAGGGTGCGGCCCCCTGCGAGACGAGCTATGCCGACAAGGCCGGCAAATACATGCGCCAGACCGGCGTCGCACTGCCAAGGATGTAATGAAGTGGACCGTATCCTGATCCGTGGCGGCCAGCCGCTGTCCGGCGAAATCCCGATCGGCGGAGCGAAGAATGCCGCCCTGCCGCTGCTGAGCGCCGGGCTGCTGACCGACGAGCGGCTGGTGCTGTCGAACGTGCCGCGCCTCGCCGATATCGAGACGATGACGGCCCTGCTCGCCCAGCACGGCATCGCGGTGGACCGGCTGGACAATGACGGGCGCACCCTCTCCCTCGGCGGGGCGATCACGAATACCGAGGCGCCGTACGACATCGTGCGCAAGATGCGCGCCTCGGTCCTGGTGCTCGGCCCGCTGCTCGCCCGCACCGGAGAGGCGCGGGTCTCCCTGCCCGGCGGCTGCGCGATCGGCACCCGTCCGGTCGATCTGCACCTGAAGGGGCTGGAGCAGATGGGCGCGGTGATCAGCCTCGACGGCGGCTATATCGGCGCGCGGGTCTCCGGCCGGCTGCGCGGCGCGACCATCGTGTTCCCGTTCGCCTCGGTCGGCGCGACCGAGAACCTGCTGATGGCGGCAAGCCTCGCCGACGGGCAGACCACGCTCGCCAACGCCGCGCGCGAGCCGGAGATCGGCGATCTGGCCGCCTGCCTGAACGCGATGGGCGCGCGCATCAGCGGCATCGGCAGCGACAAGCTGGTGATCGAGGGCGTCGCGCGCCTGCATGGCGCGAACCATTCGATCATCCCCGACCGGATCGAGACGGGCACCTATGCCTGCGCGGCCGCCATCACCGGCGGGGAGGTGGTGCTGCGCCACGCCCGGCTGGAGCATCTGGGCGCGGTCGCGCGCATCATGAGCGACGCCGGGATCGAGGTGAGCGAGGCCGAGGGCGGCGTGCGCGTGCGCCGTGCGAACGGGTTGCACGGCGCGGATGTGATGACCGAGCCCTATCCCGGCTTCCCGACCGACATGCAGGCGCAGTTCATGGCGCTGATGTCGGTGGCCGAAGGTGCCGCGATGGTGACCGAGACGATCTTCGAGAACCGCTTCATGCACGTGCCGGAACTCAACCGGATGGGCGCGCGCATCAACGTCCATGGCGCCTCGGCGATCGTGCGCGGCGTGCCCGGCCTGTCCGGCGCGCCGGTGATGGCGACGGATCTGCGCGCCTCCGTCTCGCTGGTGCTGGCCGGGCTCGCGGCGAAGGGCGAGACGCTGGTCAGCCGCGTCTATCACCTCGACCGCGGCTACGAGGCGGTGGAGCAGAAGCTCGCGGCGTGCGGGGCGAGCATCGAGCGCGTGGAGGGATAAGCGCGGTCGCGCCTTCCGGCGCGCCCTGCCGGGCTGCTAGGCTGCGCCGATGAGCACCTGCCCCCTGCCAGGCGCGCCGGCGGCGGCGCTGCCGTTCTGATCGCGCTGTTCCCGCTCGCCCTGGTCGCGCTCGGCCTGGCCGGCCTGCGTGCGCCCGCGCGGCTGGTTCATGGCGGGACTGCGGTGGTATCGGCGGTCGGCATCGCATGGGCACTGGCCGGGCTGCTGGGAATGCCCTTCGCGCCGGCGGCATTGCCGCTCGGCGTGCCGGGGCTGGCGCTGACCCTGGCGCCGGATGCGCTGTCCTGGTTCTTCCTGCTGATCCTGTGCATCGCCGCCACCGCGGCCTCCGTCTTCGCCATCAGCCGGCCGGCTGCGCCACGCACCCTGGTGCCGTTCCCGCTGTTCATCGCCGCCATGGCGCTGACCCTGCTGGCCGGAGACGCCTTCACCCTGCTGCTGGGGTTCGAGGCGATGTCGGTCGCCTCCTGGCTGCTGGTGCTGGCCGAGGACCGGGAGGATGCGAACCGGGAGGCGGCGCGGCAGTATCTGGGGTTCGCGGCCTTCAGCGGCATCTGCCTGATCGGGGCGATGTTCCTGCTCGCCCATGCGGGACCGTCCGGGGTGCCCGCGCTGTCCTTCGCCGCCTTGCGCGCGGCCCCGGTGGAGGGCTGGCGCGCTGTTGCGGTACTGGTTCTCGTGCTGCTCGGCGCGGGGTCGAAGGCGGGGCTGGTGCCGCTGCACGGCTGGCTGCCGCGCGCGCACCCGGCCGCG
>DATKQI010000298.1:0-27115 GCA_035532755.1 Acetobacteraceae bacterium | reverse complement strand
GGCTTCTGGTCGGCGGCGCGGCCGACATCCAGCGCCGCGCCCGCGATCCGCCCACTGTCGAGCGCGTGGGCGAGGGCGGTTTCATCGACGAGATCGCCGCGCGAGAGATTGATGAAATAGGCGCCTCGCCGCATGCAGGCGAAGGCGCCGGCATCCATCAGCTTCTCGGTTTCCGCCGTCGCCACCGCAAGGCAGACGACGAAATCCGCCGCTTCCAGCAGCGCGGGCAGGTCGGTCTGGCGCAGCCGCGCATCGGTCACGGTGGCATGCGGGTCGGCCACCAGCACCTGCATGCCGAGCGCGACGGTGAGATCGGCCAGCCGCCTGCCGATCGCTCCGTAGCCGATGATCCCAAGCGTGGCGCCGGCGAGTTGCCGGCCGAGCCGCATCGGCGGCGGTGTGCCGGCGCGATAGAGCAGGGCGGCGCGGGTGATGCCGCGGGCGAGATCGATCATGAAGCCGAGGGCAAGCTCGCACACGGCCGGGACGAAACCCGGCGTCGCCCGGGTAACCAGGATGCCCTGCCGGCTCGCCGCCGCCACGTCGATAGTGCTGATATCGACGGCTACGCGGCAGAAGGCAATGAGGTTCTCCGCACGGTCGAGGAAGGCGGCGGGGGCGGGCGTCTGCCGGTCCGCCACCACGATCTGCGCCCCGCCGACGGCATCGGCGAGGACAGCGGGGTCATCCAGCACGCGGCCGGTTTCGTTGCGCCGCACCTCGCCCAGTGCAGCGAGCGCGGCCAGCGCGCGCGGGCCATAGTACAGCTCGAACATCTCGGGCGTGTGGGTGAGGAAGATGCGTGTCATCGCGGCCTCCCTATCCCGCAACACCGGGTGGGTCCAGCGCATGGCTTGCGCCGGCGCGCCGATCACGGATGATGCGGGCAGCGGAGGGAACGATGTGGATACCGAGCGAGAGCTATCCGGACCAGGCGGTCGAGGTGCTGGACCCGTCTTTTGCGAAATACCGCCTGCCGCTCGCGGGCGTGGAGCGGCTGGCCACGGGCTGCCGCTGGGCCGAAGGGCCGGTCTGGTTCGGGGACGGGAGGTTCCTGCTCTGGAGCGACATCCCCAACAACCGCATCCTGAAATGGGAGGAGGAGACGGGCGCGGTCAGCATCTTCCGCAAGCCCTCCGACAACGCGAACGGCCATACGCGGGACCGGCAGGGGCGGCTGATCACCTGCGAGCATGACAGCCGGCGTGTCACCCGCACGGAATACGACGGGTCCATCACGGTGCTGATGGACCGGTTCGAGGGAAAGCGCCTTAATTCCCCGAACGATGTGGTGGTGAAGTCCGACGGGTCGATCTGGTTCACCGATCCGCCGTTCGGCATCCTTGGCCATTACGAGGGGCATGCGGCCGCACAGGAACTGCCCACCAACGTCTATCGGATCGACCGGCAGAGCGGACACGCCTCCGTGGTGGCCGAGGGGATCAACTGCCCGAACGGGCTGTGCTTCTCGCCCGATGAGCAGCGCATGTACATCGTCGAATCGCGCAGCGAGCCGCGGCGCATCCTGGTGTACGACGTGGTGGCGGATGGGATGCGGCTCGATCGGGGGCGGTTGTTCGTGGATGCGGGACCGGGCGGCACGCCGGACGGGTTCCGCTGCGATGTGGACGGCAATCTGTGGGCCGGCTGGGGGATGAGCAGGGAGCAGGACGGGGTGATGATCTTCTCCCCGCACGGCGAGCCGATCGGCCGCATCGCCCTGCCCGAACGCTGTGCCAACCTCTGCTTCGGCGGGCCGAAGCGAAACCGCCTGTTCATGGCGGCGAGCCATTCGATCTATGCGTTGTACGTGAACACCCAGGGCGCGCCCGGCGGCTGACAAATCAGTCTTTACAGACTGACATGTCAGTTGCAGAGTGCCTTGCATGACGCTGCGCGCCCAGGCCTATGAAACCTTCACCCGGCATCTGATCGACCGGCAGCTCCAGCCCGGGCAGTTCGTGACGCAGCGGGAGCTTGCGGCGCTGACCGGGTTCCCGCTGGGCGCGATCCGCGAGATGATCCCGCGCCTGGAGGCGGAGGGGCTGATCTGCACGATCCCGCAGCGCGGGCTGCAGGTGGCAAAACCCGACGTGCATGTCGTGCGCGATGCGTTCCAGTTCCGCGAGATCATCGAGGCCTATGCGCTGACGCATTTCATCCAGACCGCCACCGATGCCGCGATCGCCGCGCAGCGGGCCGCGCTCGATCGGGTGAAGCAGGCAGCGGCCGGTGGTATCGGCGCGGAGGTGATCGCCGATGCCCAGGCGGTTGACTGGGGCTTTCACGATGCGCTGGTCGATTCCCTTGGCAACCGCCTGCTCAGCGACGCGCACCGGGTGAACGCCATTCGCATCCGCATGATGCTGCCGGAGCGGACGACGCTTTCGGCCGATACGCTGCCGCCCGCGGTGGCGGAGCACGAGGCGATCATCGCGGCATTGGAACGGCGTGACGCGGCGGCGGCGCAGGCGGCGATGCGGGCGCACCTTGCCCATGCACGGCGCCGCGCGCTGGCCATCGAACCGGAGCCAGTCGGCCCCCAGTTTCAGGAGAATAGAGAATGACTGCGCCGATTGCCGGATTATGGGTGGCTGTCGCGACACCCTTGGGCGCCGATGGCGCCGTGGATCACGCTGTCCTGGCGCGCCATGCGCGGTCGCTGCTCGATCGCGGCTGCGACGGGCTGGTGCTGTTCGGCACCACCGGTGAAGGCCCGTCCTTCGCGGCTTCCGAACGGCTCGGCGCGGCCGAGGCGCTGCTGCGCGCCGGCATTGCGGCCGAGCGGCTGGCGCTGGGCACGGGCTGCCCGGCGATCACCGACACCATCGCGCTTACGCGCGGGGTGCTTGCGCTCGGCATCGTCAACGCGCTGATCCTCCCGCCGTTCTTCTTCCGCGATGCATCCGCCGACGGGCTGGCCGATGCGTTCTCGGCGGTGCTGGATGGTGTGGCCGATGCCCGGCTGCGGGCGACGCTGTACCATATCCCGCAGACCTCCGGCGTGGCCGTGCCGGCGGCGATCCTGCCCCGGCTGCGCGCGCGCTTCGGCGCGGTGCTGGCCGGGGTGAAGGACAGCTCAGCCGATTTCGCGCAGTTCCAGGCGTTCCGGCGGGCAGCGCCGGAGCTTGCGATCCTGGTGGGCAACGAGCCGGACATCCCTCGGGCACTCGCCGAAGGCGGGGTGGGCACGATCTGCGGCATGGCGAACGCAGTGCCGGGGCTGGTGCGCGCGCTGTTCGAACATGCGGACGCGGAGGCGGCGATGCGCGCGGCGATTGCCCAGATGGACGGACCGTTCTTCGCGACGCTGAAAGCGGTGCTGGCGGCGCAGACCGGCACTGCATCCTGGCTGGGCATGCGCCCGCCGCTTCAGCCGGTGGATGCGGCACGGGGGCAGCGGATCGCGGCGGCGCTGGACAAGATCACGCAACAGGCTCACGCGCCGGCTGTCGCCGCGATGGGCTGATGCGATGAAGCGTGCCGGAGGTTCCGGCGTGTGATCAGGCGGGTAGAAGGAGGGAGGAAACAATGAAACGGGTTCTTCGCAACACGGGCCTGGGCCTGCTGGCCCTGGCCGCAACTGCGGCCTTCGCGCCGCCGGCGTCGGCAGCCGCGCCCGTCGTCGTCACGCTGTGGTCCTGGACCCCGGTGGCGCCGACGATGAAGGCGATGGTGGCGGCGATCGAGAAGGCGCACCCGGGCATCCAGGTGCGCGCGACGATCCAGCCGCATACCGCGGACTTCACCGCGATGAAGGCCGCCGCTGCATCCGGCACTCTGCCCGATATCATCGGCCTGCCGCCCGGTGCCTATACGCAGGAATACCGACCCTATCTGCAAGATCTGACAGCGACGGCGACAGGCGCCTGGGGGGCGGACTGGACGAAGAACTTCGCGCCATCCCTGCTGGCGGAAGCGCGGCTGGGCAACCCGAAGGGTGATGCGGCGTACTACATGCTGCCGCAGGAGGCCCAGGTGCTGAACATCTGGTACAACCGGGCGATCTTCAAGAAAGCAGGCATCGCCGCCCCGCCGAAGACGATGGGCGAGCTGGTCGCGGATGCGAAGAAGATCCGCGCCAAGGGACTCATCCCGTTCTACCAGGGCGGTGCCACCGGGCTGTTCGACGGCTGGGTGTATATGCAGATCGCGGCGCAGACTGATCTGAAGGGGCTTCTCGCCGTGCAGCAGGGTGCGCCGGTATGGACGCAGCCGGGGATGATCAAGGCGGCAAAGGTCTGGCAGACGCTGTTCACCGCGAAGGTGGTGCAGGCCGGTGCGCTCTCCGCGCTGCAGTACCCGACGGGTGCGAATCTCTTCGCTGCCGGGCGGGTGGGGATGATCTCGCTCGGCTCCTGGTGGCTGCAGGAGACCGGTCTGTCGTCGAATCCGGCACTGAAGACGATGTCCGGCTACGGCAAGTTCTTCTTCCCCGGCGTGGCTGCCGGCGCGCAGCCGAGCCCGCCGATCGGCGGGGTGGATATCGGCTGGGGCATGACGAAGAACGCCGCCAAATCCCCCGCGGTGGAAGCGGCGACGAAGGTGGTGATCAAGGAGCTGATCAGCGGTGTTGCCGAGCAGATCGCGCTGAACCAGCTCAACGACCTGCCTGCGTTCAACGGCATGAAACCGCAGCAGGCGCTCTCGCCGCATCTGCAAGGCCTGTATGACAGCTATATTCAGGAACTGGCCACCGCGCACCCGCATGCGGTGGGCAATCCGGTGATCTTCCAGACGCTGGTAAGCAATCTGCAAGCGATCGGCGCCGGCTCCAAGACACCGGAAGCGGCGATGGCGGCGGTGCAGAAGGTGGCGCAAGCCCAAGCCGCGAAATAGGGGCTGGTCTTGGACCGGAGTGAGGCAAGGGCGGGGATGCCGTCCCCGCCCGAGCGTTCCCCTTGCGCGAGATGCCGGCGATGAGGCCGGGCGCGGGCTCCGTGCTGGGCAAATCCACGCGCTGGGCGTTCCTGTATGTGCTGCCGGCACTGGCGCTGTTCGCGATCTTCATCGTCTATCCCATCATCGCCAACATCATCGCGAGCCTGGGCGATCCGCGCCACGGCGTCTCCGTCGCGCGCTATGCGCAGGCGGGGGCCGATCCGGTGTTCTGGACGGCGCTGCGCAACTCGGTGGAATGGGTCGTGCTGTGCGTGATCGCCGAGATCGCGATCGGCTTCGCGCTGGGCGTGCTGATCCAGTTGTACATCCCGCGCGGCAAGGCGGTCTTCCGCACCCTGCTGTTCCTGCCGATGGTGATCACGCCGTCTGTCATCGCGCTGGTCTTCACCACGCTCTATGCGCCGGATTACGGGCTGCTGTTCGGCCTGTTCAACAGCCTTGGCCTTGCCGGATCGTTTCCCGCCATCCTGGGCGATCCGCGGACGGCGACGCTGGGGCTGATCGTGGTGAACGTCTGGCAGTGGTGCGGGTTCTTCGTGCTGCTGTACTGCGTGGGGATCGCGCAGATCGACGCGGAGCTGCTCGATGCCGCCGCGATCGACGGGGCCTCCGGCTTCACCCGCGTCCGCCACATCATCTGGCCGCTCGTCCGGTCCACCCATATTTCATTGATGGTCCTTGGCACCATCCAGGCGCTGCAGCAGTTCCCGCTGATCTACCTGATGACGCAGGGTGGCCCGGCCGACGCGTCGCAGACGCTGGCCACCTACATCTTCCAGACCGGCTTCGTGGAAAACGAGATGCGCTATGCCTCGGCGGTGGCGGTGGTGCTGTTCGCGCTCGCGATGATCTTCATCGCGGCCGAGTACACGCTGACCGGCGCGGTGGCCATGCCGGGGCGGAAGCCGCGCCATGTCTAGGCCGCACGCGGCGCGCAGCCGCCGGATCGCCTATCTGCTGCTGCTGGTCGCCACGGCGATCAGCCTCGTCCCGACCGTCTACATGGTGGATATTTCGCTGCGGAACAGCACCGACAGCTTCGCCCCGGTGCTGATCGCCAGCCATCCCACGCTTGCCAACTACCTCACCGTGCTGTCCACCGGGCATCTGGGGCGGTTCTTCCTCAACAGCCTGATCGTGGCGGTGGCGAGCGTGGTGCTCACGCTCTTCTGCGTAACCGGCCTCGCCTTCGCGATCTCGCGGCTGAAGATCCGCTACGGCCAGGCGATGCTGCTGGTCGTGCTGTCCGCCCTGCTGCTGCCGCTGGCCTCATTGCTGATCCCGATCACCGTGCTGCTGAAGCACCTGGCGCTCACCAATACCTACGCCGGGCTGATCGGGCCGAATGCGGCGCTGGGCATCCCGTTCGGCACCGTGATCGTGAAGGGGGCGATGGACGAGATTCCGGTGCAGCTGGAGGAAGCGGCGACGATCGACGGCGCGGGGTCGTTCACCGTGCTGTGGCGGATCGTCGTGCCGCTCATCCGCCCGTCTCTCATCGTGGTTGCGGTCTGGCAGTTCCTGTTCTCGTGGAACGAGTTCTTCCTCGCGCTGGTGATCATGACGCGCAACGCGCTCAAGACGCTGCCGCTGGCGCCATTGTACTACGAAGGCCCGTACATGACCGATCCGGGCAAGCTGTTCGCCATCCTCACGCTGATCGCGGTGGTGCCGATGGTGCTGTACGTGGCGCTCCAGCGCTGGTTTGTCGGCGGGCTGATGGCCGGCAGCGTGAAGGGGTAGCGTGCCGCTGGGGGCGCTCGGCCTCCAGCGCCGGCGCCGGCTTGACTGCGCCCGTCCGGGCGGGGAATGTCATGCGCGGCAACCGCCGGTGGGGTGTGCGTGCGTTATTCCTTCGTGAGCCTTCTGTCCCAGGCGCTGCGCGGCCAGCGCGGCTGGACGCCGGTATGGCGGGAGCCCGAGCCGAAAGCGGAATACGACGTGGTGATCGTGGGCGGTGGCGGGCATGGCCTCTCCACCGCCTACTATCTCGCGAAAGAACATGGCATCACCAATGTCGCCGTGATCGACAAATCCTATCTCGGTTCCGGCAATATCGGGCGCAACACCACGATCATCCGCTCCAACTACCTGCTGCCCGGCAACACGCCGTTCTACGAATGGTCGCTGAAACTGTGGGAAGGGCTGGAGCAGGACATCAACTACAACGCGATGGTGAGCCAGCGCGGCGTGCTGAACCTGCACCATTCGGATGCCCAGCGCGATGCCAATGCGCGCCGTGGCAACGCGATGCGGCTGGCCGGCGTCGATGCCGAACTGCTCGACCGGGAGCAGGTGCGCGCCTTCGCCCCCGGGCTTGATTTCGACACGGCGCGGTTCCCCATCCAGGGCGGGCTGCTGCAGCGGCGCGGCGGCACGGTGCGGCACGATGCGGTGGCCTGGGGCTATGCCCGCGCGGCGGATGCGCGCGGCGTGGACATCATCCAGAACTGCGAGGTGACCGGTATTCGTGTGGAGGCTGGCCGCGCGGTAGGGGTGGAGACGGCGAAGGGATATATCCGCGCGGGCAAGGTCGCCCTGGCGGCGGCCGGCAATTCCTCGCGCGTCGCCGCCCTCGCCGGGCTGCGCCTGCCGATCGAGAGCCATGTGCTGCAGGCGTTCGTCTCCGAAGGGCTGAAGCCGCTGATCGACACCGTGGTCACCTTCGGCGCCGGGCATTTCTACATCAGCCAGTCCGACAAGGGCGGGCTCGTGTTCGGCGGCGACCTCGACGGCTACAACTCCTACGCCCAGCGCGGCAACCTGCCGCTGGTGGAGGATGTGGCGGAGGAGGCGATGGCGATGATGCCTGGCCTCGGCCGGCTGCGCGTGCTGCGCTCCTGGGGCGGGGTCATGGACATGAGCATGGACGGCAGCCCGATCATCGACCGCACGCCGATCGACGGGCTCTTCCTCAATGCCGGCTGGTGCTATGGCGGGTTCAAGGCGACCCCTGCCTCGGGCTGGTGCTACGCCTGGACCATCGCGCATGGCGCGCCGCACGCATTGAACGCCGCCTACCGGCTTGATCGCTTCGCGACCGGCCATCTGATCGACGAGAGGGGTGCCGGCGCGCACCCGAACCACCACTGAAGAGGCAGCTGGGTCATGCGCATCGACTGCCCCTTCTGCGGCGAACGCGGCATACGGGAATTCCTGTATCTGGGCGACGCGACATTGCCCCGTCCTGCCGCGCCGCCGGAGGATCAGGCCGCCTGGCATGCCTATGTCTATCTGCGTGACAACCCGGCCGGCCCGCACCGCGAATACTGGCAACATGAGGCCGGCTGCCGTGCCTGGCTGGTGGTGGAACGGGATACGCGCAGCCACGCCATCCTGGGCGTGACAGCCGCGCCGGGTGCGGCATGAGCGGCACGCAGGCCGGGCGCCTCGCCGCCGGCGGGCTGATCGATCGCAGCCGCAGCCTGGGCTTCCGGTTCGACGGGCAGGCATTCACCGGTCATCCGGGGGATACGCTGGCTTCCGCGCTGGTTGCGAACGGCGTTCGGCTGGTCGGCCGCTCGTTCAAATACCATCGCCCGCGCGGCATTCTCTCGGCCGGGGTGGAGGAGCCGAACGCGCTGGTGGAACTGCGCGAAGGTGCCCGGCGTGAGCCGAACACGCGCGCGACGATGGTGGAATTGTGGGACGGGCTGGCGGCGACGAGCCAGAACCGCTGGCCGAGCCTCGGCTTCGATCTGCTGGCGGTGAACGCGCTGGCCGCGCCGGTGTTCGCGGCCGGGTTCTACTACAAGACCTTCATGTGGCCGGCCGCGTTCTGGGAACGGGTGTACGAGCCGCTGATCCGCCGCGCCGCCGGGCTTGGTCGTGCGGCCGGGGCGCCGGATCCGGATTCGTACGAGAAGATGACGGCCTTCTGCGATGTGCTGGTGATCGGCGCCGGCCCGGCCGGGTTGATGGCCGCCCTGGCCGCCGGGCGCACGGGCGCGCGCGTGGCGCTGTGCGAGCAGGATTTCCGCCTCGGCGGCCGGGCGCTGTCGGAGCGGCAGACGATCGGCACGCAATCGGGCGCGGAATGGGCCGCCGCCGTCGCGGCCGAACTGGCGCAGATGCCGCAGGTGCAGATCCTGCCGCGCACGACGGTGTTCGGCGTGTACGACGGCGGCACCTATGCGGCGGTGGAGCGGGTGAGCGACCATCTGCCGGAACCGCCGCCATACCAGCCGCGCCAGCGCCTGTGGCGGATCGTCGCGAAACGTGCCGTGCTGGCCGCCGGGGCGATCGAGCGACCGCTGGTGTTCGGCGACAACGACCGGCCGGGCGTGATGCTGGCCGGGGCGGTGCGCAGCTACCTCAACCGCTTCGCCGCCCGGCCCGGCCAACGCGCGGTGGTCTTTGCCAACAACGACGAGGCGGCGCGGACCGTCGCCGATCTCGCCGCTGCAGGCATCGCGGTTGCGGCGGTGGTCGATCCACGGGCCGACCCGCCGCCCGCGGTGCGGCAGGCGGCGCAGGCGGCCGGCGCCCGCCTCGTCGCGGATGCCGTGGTGGTGCGCGCCATCGGCGGGCGCGGGCTGCGCGGCGCGGACATCCTTCCGCGCGGGGGGAGCGTACTGCGCCTGTCGTGCGATCTCCTAGCGATGTCCGGCGGCTGGACGCCGACCGCCCACCTCACTTCCCATCTTGGCGGCAAGCCGTCGTGGAGCGCGGTGGCGGGCGGTTTCGTAGCCGGCAATCCGCCGCCGGGCATGCAGATCGCAGGCGCCGCGGCCGGAACCTTCGCCCTGGCCGGCTGCCTCACGTCCGGCGCACAGGCCGGGTTTGCCGCCGCGGCCGATTGCGGGTTCGCCGGCACCCTCCCCGATGTTCCCGCAACCGAACCGGACACGACGGAATTCGCGCCGCTGTGGCGCGTGCCCGGCCATCGCGGCAAGGCGTTCGTCGATTTCCAGAACGACGTGTCCGACACCGATCTGGAACTGGCGAACCGCGAAGGCTTCGGCGCGCCCGAGCATGCCAAGCGCTACACCACGCTCGGCATGGCCACAGACCAGGGCAAGACCGCCAGCGTGAACGCGCTGGGCATCCTGGCCGAGGTTCGTGGCCGGCCGCTTGCCACCCTCGGCACTACCACATTCCGCCCGCCCTACACGCCGGTTGCCATCGGCGCGCTCGCGGGACTCAGCCGTGGCCACGCCTTTCGCCCCACGCGCCTCACCCCGAGCCACACCTGGGCGGAAGAGCAGGGCGCGGTGTTCGTGGAAGCCGGAGCATGGCTGCGCGCGCAATATTTCCCCCGCTCCGGGGAGGCTGGCTGGCTCGCCACCGTCAGCCGCGAAGTGCAGGCGGTGCGCAGCGGCGTGGGCGTGTGCGATGTGTCCACGCTGGGCAAGATCGATCTTCAGGGCCCGGACGCGGCGGCGTTCCTGGAACGGCTCTACATCAACCGCTGGCACAGCCTGAAGATCGGCCGGGCGCGCTACGGCGTGATGCTGCGCGAGGACGGTTTCGTGTTCGACGACGGCACGACCGCGCGCCTGGCGGAGCGGCATTTCGTGATGACCACCACCACGGCGAACGCCGCCGCGGTGCTTCGGCACATGGAGTTCTGCCACCAGTGCCTGTGGCCGGAGCTGGACGTGCAGTTCGCCTCGATCACCGATCAGTGGGCGCAATTCTCCATCGCCGGGCCGCGGGCGCGCGAAGTGGTGGCCGCGATCGTCGATCCGCCGCACGATGTCTCCAACGCCGGTTTCCCGCATCTGGCTGCGACGGAACTCACCGCCTTCCGCGGCGTGCGCGCGCGGCTGTTCCGCATCTCCTTCTCCGGCGAACTGGCCTACGAGATCGCGGTGCCAGCCCGCTTTGGCGATGCGGCGATCCGCGGCATCATGGCCGAGGGCGCGCCGTTCGGCATCGTGCCCTATGGTGTCGAGGCGCTCGGCGTGATGCGGATCGAGAAGGGGCATCCGGCGGGCGGCGAGCTGAACGGGCAGACCACGGCGCGCGACCTGGGGCTCGGGCGGATGACGGCGATCGACAAGGATTTCATCGGCCGCGCCATGGCCCGCCGCCCCGCGCTGGAAGACCCCGAACGCCCGGCGCTGGTCGGCTTCGCCCCGCTGGAGCCGGCGGACAGGCTGCACGCGGGCGCGCATTTCCTGGCGCATGACGCCGCCGGGACGACCGCCGACGATGCAGGGCATATGACCTCGGTCGCCTTCTCTCCCACGTTCGGCCACTGGATCGGCCTCGGCCTGCTCGCGCGCGGGCGGGAGCGGATCGGCGAGGTGGTGCGCGCGACCGATCCGGTGCGCAGCGCGGAGATCCTGGTGCGGGTGTGCGATCCGGCGTTCCTTGATCCGCAGGGGGAGAGAATGCGTGGATGACACGGCGCTGACCACGCTTTCCTGCCTCGCGGGCCTCGCGCACCCCGGTCGCCACGGCAACCCGGACGGGCCGCCCGGGGTGACGGTGCGGGAGCGGCCGCATCTGGCCTTATCCCTGCTGATCGCGCGCCGGGGGCAGGCGGATGCCGCGGCGTCCGCTCTGGCGGCGCGCTTCGGACTCGCCGCGCCCCATCGGCCCAAGGCCGTGTTCGGGAACGGGGTCGGGCTCGTCTGGGCCGGGCCGAGGCATTGGCTCGGCGTGATGGAACGGCAATCGCCGGAGGCGGCGGAAGCGTCATGGCGCGCGGCGCTGGCCGACACCGCGGCCGTGATCGACCAGAGCAGCGGGCGAGGGGTGCTGCGCATCGCCGGACCGCAGGCGCGCACGGCGCTGGCGAAGGGTATGCCGATCGATCTGCACCCGCGCGCCTTCGGCCCCGGCGATGCCGCCATTACGCTGGCTGAGCAGATCGCAGTCCAGCTCTGGCAGGTGGATGACGCGCCGACCTACGACATTGTCTTTCCACGCAGCACGGCCGGTGATTTCTGGCACTGGCTGAATGCATCCGCCGCCGCGTACGGGCTGCTCGTGCAGGCCGGGTGACGGTATGCGATCAAGCAAGGTCATTTCCGTCGTCGGCTGCCACGCGGAAGGCGAGGTGGGTGACGTGATCGTCGGCGGCGTGCTGCCGCCGGCGGGGGTGACGATGTTCGACAAGATGCAGACGCTGCGGGCCGAGCGCGACGACCTGCGGCGTTTCCTGCTGTGCGAGCCACGCGGTTCGGTCGCCCGCCATGTCAACCTGCTGGTGCCGCCTACCCGGGCCGATTGCGACGCCGGCATGATCATCATGGAGCCGACGGAATACGTGCCGATGTCCGGCTCCAACCTGATCTGCACCGTCACCGTGCTGCTGGAGACGGGGCTTCTGCCGATGCGCGAGCCGGAAACCGTGGTGATGATGGACACGCCCGCCGGCCCCGTGCGCGCCAGGGCCACCTGTGCGGGCGGCAAATGCGTTTCGGTCGCCTTCGCCAATGTGCCGAGCTTCGTGGACCGCCTGGATGCCATGCTTGAAGTCGATGGTGTGGGCACGGTGCGGGCGGACATCGCCTATGGCGGCATGTTCTATGCGATCGTCGATGCGACGGCGCTGGGCTTCGCGCTGACCGCCGATGAAGCGCGGGAACTTGCGGCGCTGGGCGAGAAGATAAGGGCGGCCGCGCGCGACCAGTTGCATGCGGTGCACCCTGAGAACGACGGGATCGCAGGCGTTTCGATCGTGCAGCTCAACCGTCCGTTCGCGGGCGTCGGGCAGATCACCCGCAACACCTGCATCGTCGCCCCCGGCCGGTCGGACCGCAGCCCCACCGGCACCGGCACATCCGCCCGGATGGCCGTGCTGCACGCGCGCGGGCAGATGCGCGCCGGGGATTGGATGATCCACGAATCGATCATCGGCTCCCGTTTCAAGGGCAGCATCGCCGGCGAGACCGTTGTTGGCGGCCGGCCGGCCATCCTTCCGGTCATTGAAGGCCGCGCCTGGATCACCGGCCTGCACAGCTACATGCTCGACCCGTCCGATCCCTATCCCGCGGGCTATGTCGTCGCCGATACCTGGGGGGCGGGAGCTGCGATGACGCAGCAGTGATCCCGCGCGCCGGCTCTGCTGGTCAGCGAAATCCTTCCGGCAGGCGAGCCGATCAGTCGTGACGAAGGCGGGCATCAGCCTGTGGCTGGTGCGCTTCGTCCAGGCGCTGGCGGACCATCGGCGAGGGCCTGCTGCTGCCCATCGCCGGGCAGATCGGCATCAGCCAGCTTCATTATGGCATCGTCCTGGTCATCGCCATGGGGATCGGCGCGTTCCTCCCGCCGGCCGGGGTCGGCTTCCATGTCTGCTGTGCGGTGATGCGAACACCCGTGGAAGGTGCCGCGCGCGCCATGCTGCCCTATCTGGCGGTGCTGTTCCTCGGCCTGATGATCGTCACCTTCATGCCGTGGTTCACGCTGTTCCTGCCGCGCGCCTTCGGTTTTCCGGCCTGATCGGTCTTACCCGCCGATCGCCAGCACCGGCTCGCCCAGCGCCGCGGCGATCGGGCTCACGCCCAGCCCCGGCGCGGTGGAGGCCGCCATGCGCCCATCCACACGGCGTGGCGCGCCCTCGGCGATGGATTTCGTTACGTAGCTGTTGAAATCGGTGGCCGAGAAGCGGAACCGCGCCGGCGTGCTGTGCGCCAGATGCGCGATGGCGGCCGTGGCGATATCGCCGCCCCAGGAATCCTCGATCGTCATCGCCACGCCCATTGCCACGCACAGATCGCGCACCTGCCGCGCGGCCGTCAGCCCGCCGAGCTTGCTGATCTTGATGTTCACCACGTCCATCGCCCGGTCGGCATGCGCGCGCAGCAGCATGGGCAGGCTGTCCACCGATTCATCCAGCACGAAGGGCAGGGCGGTGCGGCAGCGGACGGACAGGCATTCCTCATAGCTCAGGCACGGCTGTTCGATATACACGTCCGCATCGCGCACCGCATGCACCACCCGCGCGGCCTGATGCGGCAGCCAGCCGGTGTTCGCATCCGCCACCAGCACATCGCCCGGCCGCAGCGCCTCGGCCACGGCCAGGATGCGGGCAATGTCGGTATCCGCATCGCCGCCGACCTTGAGCTGGAACTTCCGGTAGCCCTCGCCGCGGTAGCCGGCCACCTTGGCCGCCATCCGCTCCGGCGTTTCCTGGGAGATCGCGCGATAGAGATCGACGGCATCACCGTCCCGCCCGCCCAGCAGCGTGCAGACCGATTGCCCGGATGCCTGGCCCAGCAGGTCCCAGCACGCGATGTCGATCGCGGACCGCACATACGGATGGCCCTTCAGCCGCGCGTCCATCAGCCGGTTCAGCGGGCCCAGCGCCAGCGGGTCCGCCCCGATCAGGTGCGGGCCGAGTTCGGCGATGCCCGCGCGCACCCCGGCGGCATAGGCCGGCAGATAGGCCGGGCCGAGCGGGCAGACCTCGCCATGGCCGATCAGCCCGGAATCGGTCTCGATCCGCACCACCGTGCTGTCGAACACGGCGACCGATTTGCCGCCGGACCAGTTGTAGCTGCCCTCGTGCAGGGGCAGATCGACCTGATAGACAAGGATGCGGGTGATCTTCATGGGCCGCGCCTCAGCCCCCGGCAGCCGCCTTGCGGTGGGCGGCCTCCTCCGCGCTCGCCACGCCGCCGTGCGCGGCGGACCAGGCGACCGGGTTCTCCAGGAAGCGGCGCACCTCGGCCATCGCCGGCTCCTCGAAATACGGGCGGTCCCGGCAGGCCTCCAGCACGTCCCACCAGGTGCACAGATGGTGCAAGGTAATGTCCATATTCGCGAGCGTCTCGAAGCTGCCGGGAAACACGCCGTAGAAGAACACCACGAAGGCATGGTTCACGATGGCGCCGGCCTCGCGCAGCGCATTGGCGAAGCGGATCTTGGACTGGCCGTCCGTGGTCAGGTCTTCCACCAGCAGCGTGCGCAGCCCCTCCGGCACGTCGCCCTCGATCAGGGCGTTGCGGCCGAAGCCCTTGGGCTTCTTGCGCACATAGGCCATCGGGGCCAGCATGCGGTCGGCGATCCAGGCGGCGAAGGGGATGCCCGCGGTCTCCCCGCCGGCTACCGCTTCGATGCTCTCGAAGCCGACATGGCGGTGGATTTTCTCCACCGCCATCTCGCAGATCTTGGCCCGCGCGCGCGGAAAGAAGATGATGCGGCGGCAATCGATATAGACCGGCGATTTCCAGCCGGAGGTGAAGGTATAGGGTTCCTCGGGCCGGAAGTTGACAGCCTTGATCTCCAGCAGGATGCGCGCCGTGGTCAGCGCCGCATCGCGGTCCCAGTCGGTCATGTGCCCGGTCGGCTGCGGTCGTGTCGTCGAGGATTTGGCGGTCATGTCGGTGGTCCCCATCAGCCGTCGGCCTGTCGGTCTTTCAGGAGGTTCGTAGCGTCAAGTGTCCAAGGCGTCCATCGGCGTCAGCGGGGCGGGCCCGCGAGAGAGCCAGACCGAGCCGGTCTGGGTGCTGGAGGATTCGCGCGCCGGCACCGCTGCCCAGGCGATCGGGATCGCCGAACGCCTCGGCGTGCCGTTCCGGCGGCTGCCCCTGTCCTGGACGGTGTTTGCCCATCTGGCGGCGCTGCGCCGCGGCGGATCGCTCGCCGGGGTGAACCCGGCGGCGCTCGATCTGGGTGGCGCGCCCCCGCGGCTGGTCATCTCGGCCGGCAACCGCTCGATCGCGGTGGCGCTATGGCTGCAGACCCATCTCGACTGCCGCGTCGTGCACTGCATGCGCCCGCAACTGCATGCGGCACTGGCGGCCGCCCAGTTCGATCTGCTGGTGATCCCGCATCACGACCGGCCGCCGCTGGCCGACAATGTGCTGCCGGTGCTGGGCGCGCCGCACCGCGTTTCGCCCTTCGCCCTGCTGCGGGCGCAGGCGGAGTGGGAGGAGCGTCTGGCGCACCTGCCCCGGCCGCGCATCGCGCTGATGGTGGGCGGGAAGGTGCGCGGAACGGAGATGGACCCATCGCTGGCCCACGCCCTGGGCCGGCAGGTCGCGCGGCTCGCCGCGGCGCATCGCGGGTCGGTGATGGTCACCACCTCCCGCCGCACGGGGGCGGAGGCGACGGAGGCGCTGGCGGCCGCACTCGGCCCGGTGATGCATTTGATGTTCCGCTGGGGCGACCCCGGGCCGAACCCCTATCTCGGCTATCTGGCGCTGGCGGATGCGATCGTCGTGACCGGTGATTCGGTGTCGATGATCAGCGAGGCCTGCACTGCCGCTGCCCCGGTGTTCATCGCCCTGCCCGAACTGGCCGGGCAGCGCCATCGGCGGCTGCACCGCAGCCTGTACGAGGCCGGCCAGGCACGCCCGCTCGGTTCCAGCCTCTCGCCCTGGCCGCGGCAGGGGCTGGATGAAGCCGGGCGGGTCGCGGCCGAAATCCTGCGCCGTTTTCCGCTCGATTGACGCCGCTTCGCCCGCCCCGCACCCTGCGGGCCGCGCAGGGAAGGAAGCACGCCATGAGCCGTACGCACCGGATCGCCGTCATCCCCGGGGATGGCATCGGCAAGGAAACCGTGCCCGAGGGCCTGCGCGTGCTGGATGCCGCGGCGCGACGCTTCGGCTTCGAACTGAAGCTGACCGAGTACGACTGGTCTTGCGAAACCTGGAAGCGCACCGGGGCAATGATGCCGGCCGACGGGCTGGACCGGCTTCGCGAATCGGATGCGGTGTTCCTGGGCGCGGTAGGTTGGCCCGGCGTGCCGGACCACGTATCGCTGTGGGGCCTGCTGATCCCGATCCGGCGCGGCTTCGACCAGTATGTGAACCTCCGCCCCTGCCGGCTGCTGCCGGGCATGACCTCGCCGCTGGCGGGACGGACAAGTGCGGATATCGATTTCTACGTCGTGCGGGAAAACACGGAAGGGGAATATTCCTCGTCCGGCGGGCGGATGTTTCCCGGCACGGACCGGGAATTCGTCAGCCAGCAAAGCGTCTTCACCCGCCATGGCGTGGACCGGGTGCTGAAATACGCTTTCGATCTGGCGCGAACCCGGCCCAGCAAGCACCTGACATCGGCGACCAAATCCAACGGCATCACCTTCACCATGCCGTTCTGGGACGAGCGATTTGCCGAAATATCAAAATTTTATCCTGATATCCGCACGGACCAGTTCCACATCGACATCCTGTGCGCGCATTTCGTGCAACACCCGGACTGGTTCGACGTGGTGGTGGGGTCGAACCTGTTCGGCGATATCCTGAGCGATCTCGGCCCGGCGGTGGCCGGCGCCATCGGGATCGCCCCGAGCGCCAATATCAACCCCGAGCGCGCCCATCCCTCGATGTTCGAGCCTGTCCATGGCTCTGCCCCCGATATTGCGGGGCGCGGCATCTGCAATCCGATCGGGCAGGTGTGGTCCGGCGCGATGATGCTGGAGCACCTGGGCGAGACCGCGGCCGCGGCTGCGATCGTCACCGCGATCGAGACGCTGCTCGCCGGCGGCGGGCCACGCACGCGCGATCTGGGCGGGCAGGCGGGCACCGCCGAACTCGGCCGGGCGCTGGCCGATCTGGTGGCTCACGCCGATCAGGACTCGGGGCCCGCAGGGCTGGCCGGGCGTGGCGCGCATGGCGGATAGGCCTTGTGTCCAGGGCGGGACCTGCCCATAAATGAAGGCTGACCCGGACAGTTGCGCCGGGTCTTGCAGTCTTGGGAGCCGGTTCGGCATGGTCCGCGAAGTCAGCCATATCGCCCGCCGCTGTGAGCGCGCCGTGGTGACCGCCTATCGCGATCTGCGCGTGCACGGCACCGGCGATCTCGAGGCTTTCCGCGCCTGCACGACGCTATACCGCATCCATCACCCCGAGGCGTCGATCAACGAGGCCCGGCGGCTCGTGGCGGAATGGATCGATCATCACGTGGTCCGCGGCGATCGCGGCCCGACGCAGGGATGCGACTGCCCGTAACGCGGCTGTTCCCGGATCGCGTGTATCTGGCCATTCTTCCTCCACTTTCCCGGGTTGAATGGCAGACCGATATCGCAACAGCGACAAAATCTGGCTTAGGCTGCACGCTTGGCGTGCGTGCAACATGTGATCATCTTGACAGGTCGCTTCCCGGCGCTTGACGCGCGCCTGCGCAGGCGGAAGATCGATCCGGAACGCGAGAGACACGACCATGAACCAACTCGGCCCGCGACCGGCCGCCGGCGTTGCCGACTCGGACCTCGTCTGCCCCGCGGACACGCTGGATGCGGCGCTGGCCGCGCTTCACGCGGGCGTCTATGCACGAGGCGGCCTGACCGTCCTGGTCGGCGATGCGGCGGTCGGCAGCGCGATCCTTGCGCGGATGTTCCTCAACGAGCTGCGCCTGGCCGGCGCCATCACGGTACATCTGCGCTGCAGCATCGACGCGATCGATCCCATACAGGCCATCGCGCGGGCGCTGGGCCGCCCCGATTTCGATGATGCGAACGACCCTGCGCTGGCCACGATCGGCGGGGCGCTGGCAGCCCATGCCGCCGTTGGCACGCTCGTGGTCCTTCTGGTCGAGGACGCGCATGCGCTGGACCCTCTCACGCTCGAACGCATCGGCAGCCTCTCCCGGATCGGCGATGAAAGTGGAAACCTGCTGCAGATCGTGCTGATCGGCCGGCCCGAAATCGATGAAATGCTGGCCGACCCCGCGATGCCGCGCCTGGAATACCGGGCGATGCGGCATGCCCGCCTCGATGACCCGTCATCCCCGCCCGAGCCGGATACCGCCGCCGCGCCGGAAAGCCTTGTGGAGGTTCCGGAGGCGGAGACACACCAGGCCCCCGAACCCGTACCGGCGACAGCCGAAATCATCCCCGCACCGGTGCCGGCCGAATCCCCGGTGTCGTCGTCAATCCCCGAGGCTGCGGTATCTGGGCAATGGAGCGACACCGAATATCTCGCACCACCGCCCGAGGCGACGCCGGAGCCGCCGGTGGAACTGCCACCGCCACCCATTCCGCTGGCGGCGGCACGACGCGCGCCCGTTGGCGTGGCGCGGGGATGGGCGTCATGGGGCCTGCTGGACTGGTGCCTTGTGGCAGTGCCGGTTCTGGCGTTCGCGTTTCTGCTCTGGAACGGCACGCAACGGGGAGCCGTCCGGCCTCAACCCCCGGCCCCGGCGAAACCCGCCGTGACGGCCGTGCCCGCTCCATCACCACCGGCAGTTCCCCCGCCGGCACCAATCCCGGCGCCGCCGGCTGCGGTGGCGCCGCCATCGCCCCCTTCGCCATTGCCCGCCGCATCCGGGCCGTCGCCGGCGACGGCCATGACGCCCACCCCGGTCATCCCGCAGAGTTCTCCGTCACCGGCTCCGCCCGTCATGCCCGCTGCTCCTGCCATCCCGGCGGCAGGCGCGCCATCCGGCAAGGCCGAATCGCCGCCGCTGCCGGCCGCCCCAAAGGCTGCACATATGTCGCCGCCAGGGCCGCTCCCGGGCGTTCTGCCGATGCCGCCACCGCCGTTGCCTGCCAGAAGCGCAGTTGCGCAACCCCAGCCGAGCGGCCCGGGCCTGCTGCTGGTCGCGCGTCCCGGCGATACGCTGGAGCGGCTGTACCGGCAAGTCTACAGCGGCCTGACGCCTCCGCCGCTGTCGGCGGTTGCGGCGGTCAACCCCGCGCCGATCCGTCCGGGCGATGTTTTGGTCTTTCCCGCCCCGCCCGGCGGCTGGAGTGCGAAGCGGCCAGCGCGATAACGCCCTACCTCGCGCCGGCGGCCGGCAGGACGGCGCGAGCAGCCGCGCGCTCCGCGACAGTCAGTTGCGGGCGCAGCGCCGCCAGGCCGGAAGCGGCCGCCTTCTTGACCGCCGTGCCATTCGTGGCGGCGGCGCGTTCGTACCAGGCGTAGGCTTTCGCCTTGTCCACAGGCCGGCCGATCCCGTTCTCGTAGCAGTAGCCAAGATCGTATTCCGCCAGGGCGTCGCCGCGCGCGGCCGCCTCCGCCAGCAGCTGCGTTGCCTTCGCCCCGCCGGCGGGCAGCCCGCGATCGAGCAGCAGCGCCTGCGCACGGCCGAACGCCGCACTCCCACCGGCCGCCTGCCCCGGCATCTGCGAGACGGTTACGCGCTCGGTGGGCACCCGCTCGACCGAGGCCATCCGGCGGCGGGCGGCCTCGATCCCATGGCGGGCCGCGGCGGCGAAATAGTGCATCGCCTGCGCCTTGTCCTTCTTCACCCCGTCACCGTCCTGGTACATCAGCGCCAGGTCGTACTCCGCGCGCCCCAGGCCGTGCTTGGCGGCCATCTTGTACCAATGCACGGCCTTCGTACGATCCGCCGTGCCGAGCCGACCGCTGTCGTACAAGGCGCCGACATTGAACATCGCATCCACATTGCCCGCCTCGGCGGCACGGCGGTACCAGGTCAGCGCCTTCGATTCGTTCTGCGACACGCCATGCCCGGTATCGTACATCAGCCCCAGCTTCAGGGCGGCTCCGGCATCCCCGGCATCCGCCTCCGCCCGCAAGGCGATCACCCGAACCGGATCGACCGCGGCCGCCGCACTCGGCTGGGGGGCCGCAACGGGCGCGGCGAGACATGTGCCCGCCATCAGTATCGATGCTAAAGCGAACATGGCAGCGGCGCGCATGGGACGATCCGATCGTTGCGACGAAAGACGATGAAAATATCCGCCGGATCGTTCTGCAAGCCAATAGCCATGCTTCCCCTCCGATTGGAAATGCGACACTGTTCCGGCTCCGCTATCGGAAGGGATGCGACATGAAACGAAGCCGATTTCTTGTTATGGTTGCACCGTGTTTATTGATTACAACTTTAACGGTCGCCGGCTGCGCGCGCACGCCGAAACCGATGGCCGCCGTGATCACGCCGGTGGCCAAGCCGGCAACGCCCAAGGTCGAGGCGGTCGACGTCACGTTCGCGCCTGGTAGCGCTGTCATTTCGTCCAAGGCGGCGGTGCGGCTCGATCGGGCGGCCCGTGTCTTCCGTGAGGGCAACCCGCTGGTCATGACCGTCTCCGGCTATTCGGACCCGACGGGCGATCCTTACGCCAACCTGCTGCTCTCCGCGGCGCGCGCGCACGCGGTCAGCCAGGGGCTGATCGACCGCGGCATTCCGGCCAAGCGGCTGCAGATGCAGGCGCTGGGCGCATCGAAGCTGGTCGATCCCTCCAACCCCACCGCGCCGCAGAACCGCAGCGTGGTGATCACCTGGCGGTAGGCGCTTCCCGGCCGGGAGCGTGGAAAGGCCCGTGCCCCCGGCCATCTGAGGCGTTTACAGATTGAGCGCCCCGCCATGGCGCAGGATCGCCTCCGCCTCCGGGGTGAAGCCGGGCGGCTCGCCGGGCCCGGTGTGCAGGGCCAATCCTGGCAGAACGTGGCACGCGCCCCGGCCGCCGGCCACCGCCCGGATCAGCATCAGCCGTGCCGCCTGCCCCGCGCGCGGCCAGAGCGGCAGGATCGCGATCGACCCGCAGCGGGCGCCGGCCAGCGCCGCAATGGCCGCCGGCAGGGCGGCAACCGGCAGCGCAAGGCCCAGCGTGCCACGGGGGCGGAGCTGGCGGGCGAGCGCCCCGATCCACGCATCCAGCAGGCCCGCCGCCGCCCGTTTCGCCCGCGATCGCCCGGGGATGGCCGGCGCGGTGCCGGCCGGATCGTGCCAGGGCGGGTTGGCGAAGGCGTGGTCGAACCCGCCGGCCACGGCCAGGCCGACGATATCCGCCTCCAGGATCGTCAGGCCGGCCGACAATCCGTTCGCCTCCAGATTGGCCCGGGCCAGGGCAGCCATGGCCGGATCGATCTCGACGCCTGTGCCGATCACCCCCGGCACCCGCGCGGCCAGGCACAGCAGCCCCGCGCCGGCCCCGGTGCCGGCCTCCAGCACCCGCGCCCCGGGCCGGGCCGGCACCGAAGCGGCCAGCAGCACCGGCTCGATGCCCGTCCGGAACCCCTCGCGCGGCTGGGCGTAGCGCACCCGGCCGCCCAGCAATGTGCCTTCGGTGCGCTCCATCAGGCCTCGCCGGCCTCCCGCAGCACCCGCCGCGCCTGCGCCTCGTCCTCCACGGCAACGGCCAGCCGGCGCTGGATCACGCCGATGCTGCCCTCGACGATGCTGGTGTGCATGTCCAGCAGCACCACGCCGATTCCGGCATCCTGCAGCAGCGCGGTCAGGAAGCTCAGCCGCACCGGGTCGTTCGACATCGCCACCACGCGCACGGGCCGTCCTCCTGCGAGCCATTCCCGCCAGGGCCTTGCTTGACCCTGTTTCCGGCCGCCCGATATGGTGCATGCGAAGCCACGAGATTCAAAGCCGGGAGACCCATTTGGGCGCGCTTGCCAGTTTGACCCCCTCCAGCGCCGCCCCCGCATCCGAGGATACGCTGACTGTCCTGATGGCGCTTCTCCGCGCCGATCTGGAAGCGTGCAACCGGCTGATCGTCGCGCGCATGGACAGCCCGGTGTCTTTGATCCCGCAACTGGCGGCCCATATCGTGGCCGCCGGCGGCAAGCGGCTGCGCCCGCTGCTCACGCTCGCGTCCGCGCGCCTGTGCGGCTATGCCGGCAGCCGGCACATCCAGCTCGCCGCCTGCGTGGAGTTCATCCACACCGCCACCCTGCTGCACGACGATGTGGTGGATGAAAGCAGCCTCCGCCGCGGCCTCGCGTCCGCCAACGCGGTGTTCGGCAACAAGGCCTCGGTGCTGGTGGGCGATTTCCTGTTCGCCCGCTCCTTCGAGCTCATGGTCGAGGACGGCTCGCTCCCCGTGCTCGCCATTCTTTCCGCCGCCGCCGCCACCATCGCCGAGGGGGAGGTGCTGCAACTGGTCACGCAGAACGATCTCTCCACCCCCGAATCCCGGTACCTGGAGGTGGTTCGCGGCAAGACCGCCGCGCTGTTCGCCGCTGCCTGCCAGGTCGGGGCCATCGTCGCCGACCGCCCGGCGGCCGAGGAAAAGGCGCTCGCCGAATACGGCATGAACCTCGGCATCGCCTTCCAACTGGTCGATGACGCGCTCGATTACGTGGCCGACCAGGCGGTGCTGGGCAAGACGGTGGGAGACGATTTCCGCGAAGGCAAGATCACCCTGCCGGTGCTGGCCGCCTATCAGCATGGTGACGAGGCCGAACGCGCCTTCTGGCGCCGCACGATCGAACAGACCGAGCAGACCGCGGCGGATCTCGATCATGCGCTGCACCTGATGCAGCAGCGCGGCGCCATCCGCATCACGCTCGACCGCGCCGCCGGCTTCGTCCGCGCCGCGAAGTCCGCATTGGGGCTTTTCCCGGCTGGCCCGCTGCGGCAGGCGCTGCTGGATGTGGCGGATTACACGGTCAGCCGGGCGCGATAGCGCCGGGGGCAATGGCCCCCGGCGCCCCGCATTCACACCACGCTGAGGTTCTCGCGGCGCATCTGCGCCGTCAGCTCGTCCAGCGCCTTGCCCACGCGGTTCAGCATCTCGTCCACTTCCGCCCGGGTGATGATCAGCGGCGGGCTGAACGCGAACGAATCGTTGGTCATCGCCCGCCCGATCACGCCGTGCTGCTCGCACAGCTTGCTCAGCCGCGCGCCGATCTTCAGCTTCGGATCGAAGTTCTTGTGCGCCGCCTTGTCGGCCACCAGCTCGATCGCGGCGATCAGCCCGGTGCCGCGCACCTCGCCCACCAGCGCGTGCCCGGCGAAGCGCCGCCGCAGCTCCCGCTGCATATGCGCCCCCACCTCCCGCACATGGCCGACCATGTCGATCTCGTCGTAGATCTTCAGCGTCTCGACCGCCACCGCGGCCGACACCGGATGCCCGGAATAGGTATAGCCGTGGCCGAACGTGCCGATCGCATGGCTCTCGTCAGCCAGCGCCTGGAACACCCGGTCGTTCACCATCACCGCGCTGATCGGCAGATAGGCCGCGCTCAGCGCCTTCGCGCAGGTGATCATGTCGGGGACGATGTTGAGCGTCTGGCTGCCCCAGTAGTTGCCGGTGCGCCCGAAGCCGCAGATCACCTCGTCGGCGACGAACAGGATGTCGTATTTCCGGCATACCGCCTGGATCTTCTCGAAATACCCGGCCGGCGGCACGATCACCCCGCCCGCGCCCATGATCGGCTCGGCGAACATCGCCGCGCAGGTCTCGGGGTCTTCGGCCAGGATCAGCTTCTCCAGCTCGTCCGCGCAGCGCGTGGCGAACGCCTCCTCGGTCTCGCCGGGCAGCCCTTCATGGTAGAAATGCGGCGTCATCGTATGGATGAAGCCCGGCAGCGGCACATCGAAGCTGCGATGGTTGGCCGGCAGCCCGGTCAGCGAGGCGGCGGCGAGGGTGATGCCGTGATAGCCCTTCAGCCGCCCGATGATCTTCTTCTTCCGCGGCCGGCCCAGGGCGTTGTTAAAATACCAGATCATCTTGATCGCGGTGTCGTTCGCCTCGGAGCCCGAATTGGCGAAGAACACCTTGCTCATCGGCACCGGCGCCCGCTCGATCAGCATTTCCGACAGGTCGATCATCGGTTCGTGCGATTTCGCGGTGAACGAGTGGTAGAACGGCAGCTTCAGCATCTGCGCATACGCCGCCTTGGCCAGCCGCTCGTTGCTGAAGCCCAGCGAGGCGCACCAAAGCCCGGCCACGCTCTCGATATATTCCTTGCCGGTCTCATCCCACACCCGCACGCCTTCGCCGCGGCTGATCACCATCGGCCCGGTTTCCAGATGCGCGCGCAGATCGGTATAGGGGTGCAGCGCATTGGCGATATCGCGGGCAACGGCGGAGTTGGCACGGGCGGCGGCGGAGGGCGGGGGTGGGGTCATGATGGTCTCCTGACGGCGAACCGAAGCGGCAAGTCTAGAGGGCGCGCACCGCGCCGGAAACCCCTCCAATCCGCACCGCAGCCCGGACAGGAACGAGGCGGTAGCGGCCTGTGGGGCCGCGCTATTCTCCCGCCGCCCGGGCCACCACCACGGCCGGCGTGCCCTTCGCGGCCCGTGCCCGGCGCAGCGACAGCCACCCGACACGCTCCGTCTCTTCCCGGTGCATGCGCGCCCGCACCGCCAGCAGGTCGGACCGCGCGACGATCCCCACCAGCCGCCCCTCGGCGCGGGTGACGATCGGCACCCGCGCGGCCCCGGTCGCCAGCATCTGGTCCACGATGCCGGCCGCGAACGAATCGGGATGCGCCACCGGCACCGCCCGGCCCGCCAGCGCCTTGGCGAGCGAAACGCCCTCCATCGGCGGCTCACGCTCCCAGCGCAGGATGTCCACGCGGGAAACCAGCCCCACCACACGCTCCGCCGCGTCGATCACCGGATAGTGGCGATGATGCGCCTCCGGCGATTCGAAGAACCGGATGGCCTCCGCCACGCTCATGCCGGCCGGCAGCGTGTCCACCGGTGCGGCCATCACCTCCGCCGCATGGGCGAGTGCGAGCGCATCGACATGGTATTCGCGCGAGAGGTGATAGCCGCGCCGGGCCACCTTCTCCGTCAGGATGGACCGCTTGAGCAGCAGCACCGTCACCGCGAAGCTTGCCGTGCAGGCGGTGATCACCGGCAGCAGGATGTCGTGGTTGCCGGTCAGCTCCACCGCGAACAGGCTCGCGGTCAGCGGTGCGCGCATGGTTCCGCCCATGATCGCGGCCATGCCCACCAGTGCCCAGAAACCGGGGCTCGCCGCCGGCAGGACATGCGCGGCCAGCGCCCCCAGCGCCCCGCCCATGATCAGCAGCGGGGCCAGCACGCCGCCCGAGGTGCCGGAGCCGAGCGCCACCGCCCAGATCACCGCCTTCACCGCCAGCAGCCGCAGCGCGCTCGCCCCATTCATCTGCCCGCTGATCAGGTGCGCGATGTTGATGTAGCCGACGCCCAGCGCGGCGGGGTCGATCAGCCCGCTGATGCCCACCACCACCCCGCCCAGCACCGGCCACCACATCCAGTGGATCGGCAGCTTCTTGAACGCATCCTCCGCGCCGTACACGCACGTGGTGAGCAGGCCGGACCCGAGGCCGGAGGCCACGCCGAGGCCAACCCAGCCCAGGCACGCGGTCCAGGACACGGCGATGGTGCCCACGAAGGGGAACAGCGGCGCCGGCGTCATCACCACGTGCCGCTCGATCGTCGCGGTGATGCAGGCCACCGCCACGGGAATGAAGCTGCGCGGCTTCCATTCGAACAGCAGCAGCTCCACCGCGAGCAGGATGGCCGCGATCGGCGTGCCGAACACCGCCGTCATCCCCGCCGAGGCGCCGGCCACCAGCAGCGTCTTGCGCTCCTGGTCCGTCACCGGGAACAACTGGGCGAGCAGGGAGCCGATGGCCCCGCCGGTCATGATGATCGGCCCTTCCGCGCCGAACGGCCCGCCGGTGCCGATGGCGATGGCCGAGGACAGCGGCTTCAGGATCGCGACCTTCAGGCTCAGCCGCGAACGGCCGATCAGGATCGCCTCCATCGCCTCGGGAATGCCATGGCCGCGGATCTTGTCGGACCCGTAGCGCGCCATCAGCCCGATCAGCACCGCGCCCACCACCGGCACCAGCACGGCGAGCCAGCCGAGCCCATGCCCACCCGGCGCCAGCGGGGCGAGCGTGATGCGCCCGTAATAGGCAAGGTTGTTCACCAGCGTGATCAGCCGCAGCAGCACCCATCCGGCGGCCACGCCGCCGGTGCCCACCACGATCGCCAGTGCCGCGATCAGCAGCACGCGCGGCCGGGTGGTGAAATCGCCCAGCCGCGTCACTTCCGCATCTTCTCTCGCGGCAGGCCCTGGGCTGTCGGAAGCACTCGTCATCGGTCAGTCTCCACACGCAACACGCCGGCAGCCCGGGCCGCGCCCGCGGCCTGGAACTATATCGCGATGCGACATATACGTGGCGCCCGGAAGATGCGAGTCCGTCGGCCATGGCCAAACGCGAAGCCACCCATGCGCGCCCCGCGCACCCGCCGCTCACCACCGCCGATTACGAAACGCTGGCGGCCTTTCGCCATGCGCTGCGCCAGTTCCTGGATTTCTCCGAACACCAGGCCCGCGCCGCCGGCCTCACCCCGCGCCAGCACCAGGCGCTGCTGCAGATCAAGGGCACCCCGCCCGATGCCGCCTTCACCGTGGGGGACCTCGCCGCCCGCCTGCTGATCCGCCACCACAGCGCGGTGGAACTGGCAGACCGGCTGGCCGAGGCCGGGCTGATCGAACGCAGCCAGGACAGCACGGACCGCCGGCGGGTGAACCTGCGGCTGACGGCCGCGGCCGAGGACCGGCTGCACGCCCTCTCGGCGATCCATCTCGAAGAACTGCACCGCCTGCGCCCGGCGCTGACTGCGCTGCTTGGGCGGCTGCCGCCGGATGGGGCGGGGTGAGGTG
>DATKQI010000297.1:0-3158 GCA_035532755.1 Acetobacteraceae bacterium | reverse complement strand
CATGTTCCGCCCGGTGGAGCTGGAATGGCTGCGTGCGCTGCACCCCGCGCCGCTCGGTACGCCGACCGCCCTCGTCCTGGCGCTGCTCGGCGGGATTTCGGTCATTCCATTTGCCGGGCTTGCCTACGTCGCCGTCGAACGACCCGGACGGCGGTGGATACGGGGTATCGCCGTGCTGGTCGGACATGGCTATAGGTGGCAACGGCTTTCTGTCGGAACCGCCCCGCCGTCCGGGCCGCCGCGACGAGGTGAATGAGCCATGCGGATTTCCGTCTTCGGGACCGGCTATGTCGGCACCGTGTCGAGCGCCTGCTTCGCCGGCCTCGGCCACACCCTCATCGGTGTCGATCTCTCGCCCGAGAAGGTGGCCGCGCTCAATCGCGGCATCTCGCCGATCGTGGAAGCGGAAATCGGCGCGCTGATCGCCGAGGCGGTGGCCGCCGGCAAGCTGCGCGCGACCACCGATGTGCACGAAGCGGTGGCGGAGACCGAGCTGTCGCTGATCTCCGTCGGCACGCCCAGCGCGCCCAACGGCAGCGTCTCGCTCACCGCGGTCGATGACGTGATCGCCGCGATCGGCGCCGCGATCGCGCGCAAGCCCGGACCGCACGCGGTGGCGATGCGCTCGACCGTGCCGCCCGGCACGGCCGAGGGGCGGGCGGTGCCGTTGCTGGAAGCCAGTTCGGGGCGGCGGCTGGGCGATGGCCTCGCCTATTACAGCAACCCGGAATTCCTGCGCGAGGGCACCGCGGTCCGCGATTTCCACGCCCCCCCCTATACGTTGATCGGCGCGCCGGAGGGCGACGACGCCGGGATCCTGCGCGATCTCTACGCGCCGGTCGCCGCCCCGGTGCATGTCGTGCCGTACCGGATCGCCGAAAGCGTCAAATACCTGTCGAACGCCTATCACGCGGTCAAGCTCGCCTTCGCCAACGAAGCCGGGGCGATCCTCGCCGCCTACGGCGTCGATGCGCCGGCCGCGTTCCGGCTGTTCTGCGAGGACCGGGTGCTGAACATCTCGCCTGCCTATCTGCGGCCCGGCTTCGCCTTCGGTGGTTCCTGCCTGCCCAAGGAAGTGCGCAGCTTCCTCGCCCTGGCCGAGCGTCAGGCGGTCGCCGCGCCGCTGCTGGGCGCGGTGCTGCCGGGCAACGATGCGACCATCGAGCGGGCGTTCCGCGCCATCGCCGCGCATGGCCGCCAGACGGTGGCGCTGTTCGGGCTGGCGTTCAAGCAGGGGACCGACGATCTGCGCGAAAGCCCGTTCGTGCGCCTTGCGGAACGGCTGATCGGCCGCGGCTACGACCTGCGGATTTTTGACCGCTCGGTCCAGCTCGCCGCGCTGCTCGGCGCCAACCGCGCCTATATCGAGCGTGAGATCCCGCATCTGGAGCGGCTGATGGCGGAAAATCCGGCGGAGGCACTGGCCGGCGCGCGGCTGGTCGTGGTCGGCCATGTCGGCGCCGAGGATCGGGCGGCGCTGCTGGCGGGCCTCGATGGACACACCGTGATCGACCTGGCGGATATTCCCGCGCTCCGGACCCATCCCACCATCGCCTACCAGGGCCTGTCCTGGTGAGCCGCCGGCGGCTGCTGTTCGTCAGCCCGCGCTTCCTGTTCCCGCTCGACGAGGGCGGCAAGATCCGCACCACCGGCATCCTGCGCGCGATGCGCGGCGGCGCGTTCGAGATCGTGCTGGCCGCGCCCGCCCCGTCCGATTGGCACGCCCACGCGGCGGCGATCGGGACCGTCTGCGATCGCTTCGTCCACTGGCCGGCGCCGCGACCCGGGCGGCTTCGGCGGGCGCTGGCGCTGCTCGGCGCGGCGCCGGTCTCGGTGGCGTCCGACCGCGCCGCGTCCGGCATCGCCGTGATCGGCGCCGAACTGGCGCGGGGTCCCGATCTGGTCGTGGTGGATTTTCCGCACGCCGCCGTGCTGCTGCCCAATTCTCTGGCGATGCCTTCGGTGCTGTTCACGCATAATGTGGAAACGGAAATATACGAACGCCATGCCATGGTGGCGCGGGGACCGCGCAAGCAAGTGTGGCGGCGCGAGGCCGCGAAGATGCGCCGCTTCGAGGGGGACGTGGCGCGCCGGTTCGACACCGTTGTCGCGGTTTCGGCGCGCGATCGGCGGGCGCTGATGGAGCGGTTCGGACTGGCCGATGTCGCGCTGATCGATACCGGGGTCGATCTCGAGTTCTACCAGTTCCGTCTCCCCGAGGAGCAGGCGGCGACGATCGTGTTTTCCGGGGCGATGGACAGCCGCTCCAACATCGACGGAATCGGCTTCCTGATGGACGAGGTCTGGCCGCGGGTGATCGCATCGCGCCCCGATGCGCGCATGTGCGTCGTCGGTCGCAATCCGCCGGCCGCGCTGGTGGCGAAGGCCGCGCGGCTGGGCCTGGCATGGCATTTCACCGGCTTTGTCGATGACATTCGGCCGCACGTGCTCGCCGGCGATGTCGCCGTGATTCCGCTGCGCGTCGGCAGCGGAACCCGGCTGAAAGCCTTCGAGGCGATGGCGCTGGGCCGGCCGGTGGTATCGACGACGCTTGGCATGGAAGGGCTCGATGTCAGCCCCGGCAGGCATTTCCTTGCCGCCGAAACCGGCGCCGATTTCGCCGCCGCGATTCTGCGGCTGCTGGCGGAACCGGACTTGCGACGCGACCTGGCCCGCGCCGCGCGGCGGGAGCTCGAGGAGCGGTTTTCCTGGGCGCGGGTCGGACACCAGTTCGAGCAGATCTGCGTGCGCACCGCCGAGCGGGCTCGCGCGGCCGCGGACGCCCGCTGACGGCGCGGAGCGCCCCCCCCGGATCCACCCCCCCGGATCACCCCCGGGGCCGGTTCAGCCCCAGCGCGCCGGAGGCATGGCGCACGCCCGCGGTCAGGTAGTCCCATCCGGTGAACAGGGTCAGCCCCGCGGCGATCCACAGCAGCCAGGCGCCGATGGTGCCGACCGGCAGGAACCCGAGCCGGATCACCGCCGCGCCCGGATCGCCCGACAGCAGCGCCCCCACCGCGCCGAGCTGCATCCCGGTTTTCCATTTCGCCAGCCGGCTCACCGGCAGGCCGACCCGGATTCCGGCCAGGTATTCGCGCAGCCCGCTGACCAGGATCTCCCGCAGCAGGATCACGATCGCCGGAAACAACGTCCCCCCG
>DATKQI010000296.1:0-2202 GCA_035532755.1 Acetobacteraceae bacterium | reverse complement strand
GCCGGAGATCGATGCGGTCGTCTTCACCGCCAACAAATGCCTGGAAGGCGTGCCCGGCGCGGCCTTCGCGCTCGCGCGGAGCGACCGGCTGGAGGCCGCCGCCGGCCAGGCGGGAAGCTGGTCGTTCGATCTGGCCGACGTCGCCGCCCGGCTGAAAGCCGGCGACGGGGCGCGCTTCACGCCCCCCGCGCAGGTGCTCAATGCGCTGTCGGTGGCGCTCGACCGGCTGGAGGCGGAGGGCGGGCCGGCGGCGCGACTGGTGCGCTATCGTGCCAATATGCACGTGCTGCATGCGGGCATGCGCGGGCTTGGGCTCGCGCCGGTGCTCGGGGCCGACGTGCAGGGACCGATCGTGGTGAACGTCCACGCTCCGGCGGATCCGCGCTGGGACCTGCAACGGTTTGTCGACGCGGTGAAGCGGCGCGGGTTCGTGATCAGCAATTTCTACAATACGGCGCGGCCGAGCTTCCGGCTGGGCTGCATCGGCGCGCTGCGCCCGGCCGACATGCGCCGTGCCGTCGGTGCGATCGGGGCGGCGCTGGAGGAGCTCGGCGTGCGGGAGCGCAAGGCCGCCTGAGCGGCGGCGCGCGATTCAGGTGGCGTTCCGGCGGCCGGGCAAGGCGATCAGGCTGCGCCCGGGATGGCAATGCGCTCCAGCAGCGCGATGCGGCGCAGGATCACGCCAAACAGCAGCACGAGCGTCGTCACCCCCCAAGGAAAGCCCAGCGGGTGAAATGCCATCACCACCGGCAGCGCCACGGCCATGACCAGGATGAGCAGTTCCACCGTGCCGAACGGCTGGCGGCTCTGGTGGCGCTCGATAACGACCGCCAGCACGGCATAACTCACCATCGGCAGATCATAGAGGGAGGCATAGGGCGTCACCATGAACGCGCCGACCATGAGCGCCGCCGCCGCCAATGGCGTGAAGCCGCGCCGAAAGCACACCCAGATCGCGAGCGCCGCGCAAGCCGCCCCGGTCAACTGCCCGGCATCGACCATCCAACGGCTGGCTCCGAGAAGACGCAACCCTGCCGTTACGGTCGGAAACTCGTGATCGAACCGTGGATGCCGTGCCACCAGGTCCGACAGGACGGCCATGGCAGACGGCAACCGCGCCCATGCAGCCCATCCGAATGCCGCGCCGCTGGCGACCACCATCGAGAGGGCGGTAGCGGTCGCAACGATCACACTGCGCCATTGCCGGGCCGAGATCAAAGCCACCGGGAGCAGCAAGCCGTACTGCGGCTTGAAAGTCAGCAGACCGAACAACACTCCCGCCAGCATCGGCCGCTTGCCGATCACCCGGCAACCACCGATCACGAGAGCCGCCGCAAGAAGGGAGGTCTGGGCACAGAACAGGGCAGCGACCGTGCTCGGCGCCATCAGACTGAGAAACACCGTCCGCAGCCCCCACGGCCGGTGCCAGCATGCCCAGGCATACAGCGCCAGGCTGATGCCGAACCAGAGCAACAGCGAGATGACCGGAGAGGCCAAAGCCAGCGGCCAGATCAGCAGCAGCAGAGACGGAGGATATGCGAACGGATAGTGGTGTGAGGGTGCGCCAACAAGACCGTGTTCGAACGCATAGAGCGCATGCGGGTCATAGATCAGAACCGCAGGCGAGATCACATGGATGAATTTCGACCATCCCCAGAACAGAAATACCGAATTCACATATGCTGCGCCGCGGCTGAGCATCGACTCGGTGATCGCGATGTCGATCACCAACGTAAGCAGGACGGACAGTGCAACCAGGGACCAGAACAGAACGCGGGTCTTCAGATCGCGCGTCCGCCAGACGGGCAGCCGCAGCCGCCCGGCGAGCCCGCCGAAGCCGCGATCGCCGCTCGCGACCCAAGTGTGGGGCGGCAGCTCCTGTCCGGCGGTCCGGGGAAGACGGGGCATGGGCTGCGGTTAAGTGGTGTTCGGTAACAACGCGGTTACGGTCAGACCAACGTCCTGCCCGCCGCCCGCTCCGCGGCTACGCCCCTGCCGGCACCCACACCCGCCCGTCGAACAACCGCCGCGCGGTGCGGTAGAACCCGCCGCTGCGCGCGATCCATGCGCCGCCTGCGTCCCGCCCGACATCGGCCGCGACCGTCAGCACGCCCGACGGCATCCCCAGCCGCAAACGCCCCTCCCCGCTCCGTCGCGCCGCTTCCGCCACCACCGTCCCCTCGATCCCCGCGGCGATCGCGG
>DATKQI010000295.1:0-9044 GCA_035532755.1 Acetobacteraceae bacterium | reverse complement strand
TCACGGCCTTCTTGTCGAAGGAGATGAAGGTGTCGGCGCCAAGCCAGCTTCCCTCAAAGGCGATCACGCCATCGGCAAAGTCACCCCCGACATCCAGCAAAGCCAGCCCGGCTTCCGCCGCAGGCCGGTTCACCACGACATTCACGCTGCTCATCAGGCGCCGGATCACTTCCGCGATGTCGGTCGAGTGGATTTTGTATCCCTGCGACAATACCCAGACCAGTTCGCAAAGCGCCGGCAGCGCCAGGGCAACCATATCCGCTTTCGCCAGCTCCGCCTTGGCGACCTTGCCCTGCCGCTCGTCGTCACCCGTAATGGCACGAACGAGCACGTTGGTATCGGCCGTGACCTTCATCGCCTGCCGGCCCAACCCCGGGCGGCGATTTCGTTCATCTCGTCAATCGACAAGGATGGGCCATCCTCCCTCTTCAGGAAATCGAAGACATCCGAGATCTTGCCGGTCGGCCGCGCTGCCTTCACCTCGATCCGGCCATCGGGAAGCTTGTCCACGGTAATCTTCTCACCGGGGTGGACACCCAGATGCCTCAGAAGATCCCTGCGCAGCGTGACCTGTCCTTTGGCGGTAACGGTGAGCGTGCTCATCCTGGCCTCATGCTGAAATCATTCATGTAAGGTAAAAATGCCTTACTATCAAGGACACTCACCCGAAGGCCGCCGCCACGGCATCGATGAAGCTGCGCAGCTTCGGCGTCGGCTGGCGATCCGGGGCGAAAAGAAGGGAAACCGGGCGCGAGGGCGCCTCGTAGCCCGGCAATACGCGCACCAGGCGGCCGGCAGCGAAATCCTCCCTCACCATTCCCTCCGGCTGCATGGTGATGCCCAGCCCCTCGATCGCGGCGACCCGCAGCGCCTGTCCGCCATTGATGGACAGGCGGCCGCGGATGCGAACGGCATGCAATCCCTCGGCATCGGTGAAATGCCACTCGTTCCTTGGCGTCCAGTATGCGAACCCGAGGCATTCGTGTCGGGCGAGGTCCTCCGGCCGCTCCGGCGTGCCGCGTTCGGCCAGATAGGCGGGCGAGGCGCTGGCAACCAGCCGATAGGGCACAAGCCGCCGCGCCATCAGCGTGGAATCGGCCAGCGGGCCGATCCGTATCACGGCGTCGCAGCCTTCGTTCACGAGATCGACGACGCGGTCGTTCAAGGTCAGCTCGATGCTCACCTCCGGATGCTGCCGGAGGTAGCGGGCCATCATCGGCACAAGATCGCAGGCGCCGAAGCTGAAAGGCGCGTTCACCCGCAGCCGCCCGCGCGGGGCGGCGCGCAAATCCTCCACCAGCGCGTCCGCCGTCTCGGCCTCCGCCAGCACCAGCCTGCATCGCTCGCAGAAAGCGCGGCCGACCTCGGTCAAACTCTGCCGCCGGGTGGTCCGGCTGATCAGGCGCACACCCATGCGTTCTTCCAGAAAGCGCACATGCTTGCCGACCATCTGCGAAGACAGGCCGAGCGCGGTGGCCGCGGCGGCGAACGATCCGCATTCCGCCACGCGGACGAACACCGCCATGCTGGTCAGACGGTCCATGATTGGAAACCGGATGTTTCGATAATCCCCATCAATTCCATCATTATCCTGTCTCCGCCCGCGATCATATCCGCCGCATCACCAGCGCCCGCATCCGGCGCGGGCATCATCGGCAGGAGATCGGCAATGGCACGCATCGTGCGCTTTCATGAAAAAGGCGGCCCCGAGGTTTTGAAGATCGAGGATGTCGAGGTTCCCCCGCCCGGCCCGGGGGAGGTTGCCGTCGCGATCAAGGCGCTGGGCCTGAACCGGGCCGAGGCCATGTTCCGCTCCGGCCCCTATAGCGAAGACCCCGTTTTCCCTGCCCGCCTCGGCTACGAGGCCGCGGGCGTGGTCACCGCCCTCGGATCAGGCGTCGAGGGCCTCGCCCCCGGCGATGCGGTGAGCGTGATCCCGCCATCGTCCATCACCCGCTGGGGCGCCTATGGCGAGGCGGGCAACTTCCCGGCCGAATTCGTCGTGAAGCATCCGCCCTCGCTGTCCTGGACGGAAGCCGCGGCGATCTGGATGCAATACGTCACCGCCTACGGCGCGCTGGTCGACATCGCGAACCTCGGCAAGGGCGATGTGGTCGCCATCACCGCCGCCTCCAGCAGCGTCGGCCTCGCCGCGATCCAGATCGCCCGGATCGTCGGGGCGACGCCCGTCGCCATCACCCGCACGAGCGCCAAGAAGGTGCCCCTGCTCGGCGCCGGCGCCGCCCACGTCATCGCCGGCACGGAGGAAGACGTGCCGGCAAGGCTGAAGGACATTACGAAAGGCGCGGGCGTGCGCGTCGTGTTCGACCCCGTGGGCGGCCCGGCGTTCGAACCGCTGGTCGCGGCAATGGCGCCGGGCGGAATCCTGCTCGTCTACGGCGCACTCAGCCCCGAACCCACACCCTTCCCGCTCTTTCCGGTGCTGACGAAGCACCTCACCCTGCGCGGCTACATCTACAAGGAGATCACGTCCCACCCGGCGCGGCTGGACAAGGCCAGGCGCTTCATCCTGGACGGCCTGGGTGCGGGCGCGCTCAAGCCCATCATCGCCAAGACCTTCCCCTTGGACCGGATCGTCGAGGCGCACCGGTACCTCGAGTCGAATGCGCAGTTCGGAAAGATCGTGGTCACGGTCTGACCGGGCCGGCCGGGGCGTTGCCGCCCGTCAGCGCGCAGCTCCCCGGCCCGCCACCCGCCGTGCCAGGAAATCCGCCTGGAGCTGCCAGGTCTTGCCGCCGTCGGTCGAACGCTCGCCGAGCCAGCGGAACGAGTCGGGAGTGATGTCGATGAAGCGCCACCGCACCGCATCCCCCGCGTCGTTCCTGCCTTCCTGGACGATGTCCGGCCCCTGCGCGCGACCGATCTGCCGCGTGTAGAACTGCCGCAGCGGGTCGCTCCACAGGATGTGCCACGCGTCGAGGCCCGGATCGTAGATCCGCAGCGTCGTGCCGTAGAACACGCCCGGCAGGATCCACACATCCTGGATGGCGCGGCCTTCCAGCGCCCAGGCGAAATGGATCTCGCCCCGTCCCCGGTGCCGGGTGCCGTCATCGCCATGCATCGTCGCATCCATCTCCCATTGCCCGATCAGCCAGCCGTAAAGGCCCATCTTGTCTGCCCGCTCGGGTGCCGGGCCATCGGTGTGAAGGGCGGCAATGAAGGAGGAATTCGCGGAAGCGGCCATGGCGGAAACCCTTGCGTTTGACGCCTGCCGTTTAAGCGCCCGTGCATCGCCACCGCTTGGGAAAAATTGCTATCCTGCGCGCATGGGAACCACCACGCGCCGCCTGGCCGCGGGGCCGGGCTGGCAGGTGAATGACATCGTCTGCACCGCCGGCCCGGCCGACCGCCCGTTCGAGGAGCAGCACGGCGCCGCATGCATCGCCGCGGTGACGCAGGGGATGTTCCGCTATCGCACCACCCAGGGCGCGGCGATTCTCGCCCCCGGCGCCCTGCTGCTCGGCAATCCCGGCCAGTGCTTCGAATGCAGCCACGAACACGGCACCGGGGATCGCTGCCTTTCCTTCCACTTCGCCCCCGCGTTCCTCGAAACGGTCGCGGCCGCGGTGCCGGGCGCCCGGCGCATCTCGTTCGCCGCCCCGCGCCTGCCGCCCCTTCCGGCCTTAGTGCCGCTGCTCTCCGCGGCGGAAGCGGCGCGTGACGATGCGGATGCCGCCGCGTTCGAGGAGCTGGCGCTGCGCCTCGCCGCCGCGGCCGCCGCCACGCTCGCCGGCGCCGGCCAACCCGCGCGCGCCATCACCCGGCACGACGAGCGGCGCATCGCCCGGGCGCTGCATCGGATCT
The DNA here is from genome assembly GCA_035532755.1 of Acetobacteraceae bacterium. Classification (GTDB taxonomy): domain Bacteria; phylum Pseudomonadota; class Alphaproteobacteria; order Acetobacterales; family Acetobacteraceae; genus DATKQI01. The sequence goes on along the minus strand of DATKQI010000295.1, from coordinate 5,219 downwards.
CGGCCAAGGCGCACGAACCCCTCGCCCTCGCCGATCTCGCCCGCGATGCGGCGATGAGCCCGTATCACTTCCTCCGCACGTTCCGCGCCGTGGTGGGGCTCACGCCGCACCAGTTCGTCCTGCGCACCCGGCTGCACCGCGCGGCGGTGCGCCTGCGCCGATCGGGCGACAGCATCTCCGCCATCGCGCTCGACGCCGGCTTCGCAGACCTTTCGACCTTCAACCGCCGCTTCCGCCGCGTGATGGGCAGGAGCCCCCGCGCCTACCGCGCGAAGTAATCGCTTTCCAATCCGGAATTGTATGACTTAATCTGGTCCCAGCCAGGAATTGGCCGGGTTTTGTCCAATGTTATCGGACAAATCAGGCTCCTCCTGGCAGGCGAAAGCAGGGCATCCGGCAAGGATGCCCTTTGGGGAAACGCGCAAGGAGTGGCGAATGAAAAAGCTTCTGGTTCCGGTTCTTGCCGGAATGGTGACGGCCGGGCTGCTGTCCGGCCCGGCGATGGCCCAGGGGAAGAAAACCCTTGCCTTCGTCACCAACGGCTCGGCCGATTTCTGGACCATCGCCCGCCGCGGCACGGAAAAGGCCGCCAAGGAACTGCCCAACTACAAGGTCGAGTTCGACATCCCGAGCCAGGCCACCGCCGCCTCGCAGAAGCGCCTGCTCGATGATCTGCTCACCCGCGGCGTCGCCGGCGTGTCCATCTCCACCATCAACCCCGCCAATTCCACCGCGGAGCTGAACAAGGTCGCATCCAAGGCAGTATTGTTCAGCACCGACAGCGATGCCCCGGCCAGCAAGCGCATCGTCTATATCGGCACCGACAACTTCGCCTCCGGCGTGCAGGCCGGGCATGAGCTGAAGAAGGTCCTGCCCAACGGCGGCGATGTGATGATGTTCGTCGGCTCGATGGACAACGACAACGCGATCCAACGCGTGAACGGCATCCGCAAGGCGATCGCCGGCACGAAGATCAAGATTCTCGGCATCCGCACCGACCAGCTCGACGCCGTGGCCGCCAAGCGCAACGTGGAGGACACGCTGGCGAAATACCCGCACATCGCGGGCCTCGTCGGCATCTATTCCTACAACACGCCGCAGATCTACAACGCGGTGAAGGCGGCGGGCAAAGCCGGCAAGGTGAAGATCATCGGCTTCGACGAAGACCCGCAGACCCTGCGCGGCGTGGCGGACGGCACGGTGTATGCCACGATCGTGCAGCAGCCGTTCCAGTTCGGCTACCAGTGCATGATGGACATGGCGAAATACATCCAGGGGGACCGCTCGTTCATTCCGGCGAACCACCAGATCATCATTCCCACGCGCATCATCGACAAGTCCAACGTGAAGGGCTTCCAGGGCTTCATGCAGAAGCTGCTGAAGGGCTGAATCGCCCGGGCAGGCCGGCGCATCCCGGCCTGCCCGTGCTTCCCGCCGCTGCAAAGGATCGCGGCCACATGCCCGAGGCCCTGCTTGAGCTTGCCGGAATCACCAAGGTCTATCCCGGCGTCATCGCGCTCGACGATGTCAGCCTGAGCCTCCACGCGGGCGAGGTGCTGGGGCTGATCGGGGAGAACGGCGCCGGCAAATCCACCCTGATGAAGATCCTGGGCGGCGTGATCGCCCCCACCGCGGGCGCGCTGCGCATCGGCGGGCAGACCCACCATGCGCTCACCGTCGCCGCCGCCACGCGCGCGGGCATCGCCTTCGTGCACCAGGAACTCAACCTGTTCGAGAACCTGGATGTCGCGGCCAACATCAGCATCGGCCGCGAACCGCGCACCGGCGGCCCGCTCCGCCTGATCGATCGCCGCCGGCTGCGCCAGGGCGTGGCCCCGCTGCTGGACCGGCTGGGCGCGGATTTCGGCCCCGATACGCCCGTGGCAGACCTGTCCATCGCCCAGCGGCAACTGGTGGAGATCGCGAAGGCGCTGTCGATCAGCGCGCGCGTGATCATCATGGATGAACCCACCTCCAGCCTCACCATTTCCGAAACCGAACGCCTGCTCGCCATCGTCGCCGATCTGCGCGCGCACGGCGTCGCCATCATCTACATCACCCATCGCCTGGGCGAGATCGCGCAGTGCGCGGACCGGGTGGTGTGCCTGCGGGATGGCCGCATGGTCGGCGAACTTCCCCGCGCGGAGATCACCCACGCGGCGATTATCCGCCTGATGATCGGGCGGGACCTCAAATCCCTCTACATCCCGCCGCGCGCCGCCCCCGCCGAAGGCGGCTGCGACATCATCGGCCTCGTCACCCCCGCTTTCCCCGATCGCACGGTCAGCCTCGCGCTGCGCCGGGGCGAAATCCTCGGCCTCGCCGGCCTCGTCGGGTCGGGCCGCACCTCGCTGGCCCGTACTTTGTTCGGCATCGATCCCGCGCTTGGCGGCGAAATCCGGCTCGATGGCCGCCCGGTGCGCGTCCGCTCCCCCCGCGAGGCGATCGGCCACGGCATCTACCTGGTGCCCGAGGATCGCAAGGGCGCCGGCCTTGTGCTGGAAATGCCCATCGTGCAGAACGTGTCTCTGGCGAACCTGCGCGCCCACGCGCGGCACCTGCTGATCGACCGCGAGGCCGAAGCCCGCACCGCGCGCGCCCAGCAGGCCGCGCTCGCGATCAAGGCGCCATCGTGCGACACCATCGCCGTCACCCTTTCGGGCGGCAACCAGCAGAAGGTCGTGCTGGCGAAGTTCCTCTCCATGCAGCCGCGGCTGATGATCTTCGACGAGCCGACGCGCGGCATCGATGTCGGCGCCAAGGCCGAAATCTACACGCTGATGCGCCGGCTCGCCGATGCCGCCGTCAGCATCCTGATGATCTCGTCGGACATGGAGGAGGTGATCGGCGTGAGCGACCGCATCGCGGTGATGCACGAGGGCCGCATCGGCGGCCTGCTGGAGCGGGACCGCTTCAGCGAGCACAACGTGCTGGAACTGGCCATCGGCCACCAGTTGGAAACCGCCGGCCCCGCGCCGGCCGAAGGGGCCTGACGATGCGGAAGACGGACCTCATCCCGAAGAAAGAACTCGGTCTGCTGCTGCTGATCCTGGTGATCGGCGGCATCACCGCCGCACTCAACCCCCGCTTCCTGTCGGTGGTGAACCTGATCGACATGGCGAACCTGATCGGCCTGTTCGGCGTGTTCAGCATCGGCGAGGGGCTCGTCATCATCACCGGCGGCATCGATCTCTCGGTGGGCTCCCTGTTCGCGCTGCTGGGCGTGGTGTTCATCGACCTGCTGACCAATCGTGGCGTGCCCTGGCCGTTCGCGCTCGCCCTCATTCTCGGCGCCGGCCTCGTCATCGGCGTGGTGCACGGCTGGCTCATCACCCGGATGCGCCTGCAACCCTTCGTCGTCACGCTCTGCGGCCTGCTGATCTACCGGGGGGCGGCGCGCTACTACACCAACGACGGCACGCTGGGCTTCGGCTACGGCGGCAATTTCGACACGCTCGCCTGGCTCGCCTCCGGCCACAGCTTCGGCATCCCGAACACCTTCCTCTTCTTCATCCTCACCGCCCTGGTGATGAGCGTGGTGCTGCACCGCTCGGTGTTCGGCCGCTACCTGTTCGCGGTGGGGAAGAACGAGGAAGCGGCGCGGTTCTCCGGCATCCGCACCGGCCTCGTCATCGCCGGCGCCTATGTCGTGTGCAGCGGGCTCGCCGCCATCTCCTCGGTGTTCATCGTGTTCTACACGAACTCCGTCTCCCCCTCCTCGCACGGCAATTTCTACGAGCTGTACGCCATCGCCGCCGCCGTGCTCGGCGGCTGCTCGCTGCGCGGCGGGGAAGGCTCCATCCTCGGGATCGTGCTGGGCTCGATCCTGCTTCAGGTGCTACAAAACCTGGTCAACCTGCTTGGCATTCCAAGCTCCCTCAATTTCGCGGTGATGGGCACGGTGATCCTGATCGGCGTTCTGGCAGACCGGCAATTGTTGCGCCGCCGGCAAAAGGCGGTGGCGAGCGGCGCGCGCGGCCAGGGCCGCCTGCTGTCGCGGCTGCCGCCGCGCGGCGGCAGCCCCGAAGCGGGGGGCCAGCGGACATGACAGCACGGCGGCCGGCCCCCGCGCTGCGGCAGCAGAAGCCGGCCGGCGCGGCGACGGGGCGGAACCTGCATGAGCGCATCGCCAACGAGATCGGCGAACGCATCATCAGCGGCGTCTACCCCCCGGAATCGCCGCTGCCGACCGAGGCGGACCTCTCCGCCAGCCTCGGCATCTCCCGCTCCGTGCTGCGCGAGGCGTTCAAGCTGCTCTCGGCCAAGGGGCTCATCGTCAGCCGCCAGAAGATCGGCGCCATGGTCCGCCCGCAGGCCGAGTGGAACATGCTGGACCCCGAAGTGCTGTCCTGGCACCTGCGCACGGTCCCCACCGACCATTTCGTCTCCAGCCTGTTCGAGGTGCGCAAGATCGTCGAGCCCGCCGCCGCCGCGCTGGCCGCCGAACGCCGCACCGCCGAGCTGGTCAGGCGCATCGAAACCGCGCTCGCGGACATGGTCCGCTTCCAGAACGCGCCCGGAGACCTGATCGCGGCGGACCTGCGCTTCCACCAGGCGGTGCTGGACACCACCGGCAACCCCTTCCTCGCCTCCTTCGGCGCCGTCATCGAATCCTCGCTGATCGGCTCGTTCCAGTTGAGCTGGAACGCCGAGGCCAACACGCCGGACTATGCGCTGCGCCAGCACCGCACGGTGTTCGAAGCCATCCGGGACGGCCAGCCGAATGACGCCTTCGCCGCCATGACCCAGCTTCTCCGCTCCGCCATCGAGGACGTGCGGGATGCCCTCCTCCATCGCCAGATCCGCATGAACGCCCAAGGCTGACGCCGGCCATCCCGGCCTTGCGCCTTCCCGGCGTTCCACCCAGGATCGCCGGCATCACATGCGGGAGCGTCCGATGATCCATGAATTGCGTGTCTACCATTGCGTGCCGGGGCGGCTGCCGGCGCTGCTGAAGCGGTTCGAGACGATCACGCTGCGCATCTGGCAGAAGCACGGCATCCGCCAGGCCGGATTCTGGACGGTGATGATCGGCGAATCGAGCCAGGACCTCCATTACCTCCTGGCCTGGGACTCGCTCGCCGAGCGGGAGGCGAAATGGGGCGCGTTCCAGGCCGATCCCGAATGGCTCGCCGCCCGCGCCGAGACCGAGCGGGACGGGCAGATCGTCGCCTCCGTCACCAACGCCATCCTGCAGCCGACGGCGTTCTCGTCCGTCA
>DATKQI010000294.1:0-22523 GCA_035532755.1 Acetobacteraceae bacterium | reverse complement strand
TGCTCGACACCGGGCTGAAAATCCGCCCGATGACCCTGCCCGACCGCTTCATCGACCACAACACCCCCACCGCACAGATCACCGACGCCAACCTCTCCACCAAACACATCGTCAACACCACTCTCCACGCACTCGGAATGGAAGCGATGGGCGCCGCACGCGCCTGAGGCATGCCGATGGGCAAACGCCGGGCAGACCAGATGCTGCTCGATCGCGGGCTGGCCGAAAGCCGCGCCCGGGCGCAGGCGCTGATCCTGGCCGGGCTGGTGTTCAGCGGCACGAAGCGCATCGGCAAGGCCGGGGACATGCTGGCCGAGGACGCGGCACTGGCACTGCGCGGACAGGACCATCCGTGGGTTTCCCGCGGCGGATTGAAGCTCGCTCACGCGCTCGCGCATTTCGATCTGTCGCCGGCCGGCCGCGTCTGTCTGGACATCGGCGCCTCCACCGGCGGGTTCACCGATGTGCTGCTGCATCATGGCGCGGCGCGGGTGCATGCGGTGGATGTCGGGCATGGCCAGCTTGCGTGGAAGCTGCGCACCGATCCGCGCGTGGCGGTGCACGAGCGCACGAATGCGCGGTTCCTCGCGCCCGGGCAGATCGGCGAGCCGGTCGGCGCGCTGGTGTGCGATGCGAGCTTCATCGGCCTCGCCACATTGCTGCCGGCGCCACTTGCCCTCTGCGCGCCGGGCGCCTGGGCGGTCGCGCTGATCAAGCCGCAGTTCGAGGCCGGGCCGGGCGCGGTGGGCAGCAAGGGCGTGGTGCGCGATCCGGCGATCCATCAGGCGGTGTGCGAACAGATCGAGGCCTGGTGGGCAGGATTGCCGGGCTGGCGCGTGCTGGGGTTGGCGGAGAGCCCGATCACCGGCCCGGAGGGCAACCGCGAATTCCTGATCGCCGCACGGCTCGCATCGGACAGCGATGCCGCCTGACCGGGTTTCAGTCTGCCCCTATTCCGCCGCCAGCCGCACCAGCGCGCTGCCCGCTTCGGCGTTGTCCGCCAGCCGCTGCCGCAGGGCTTCCATTATGCTTTCCGTCGCGGCCTCGAACCCGAAAGGCGGGTTGATGACGATCAGCCCGCATCCGTTCAGCCGGGCGGGGTCGAGCGGCGCGCGCAGCCACAGTTCCGCCGCCACCACGTCGCGCAGGCCGCCCGCCTGCAACGCGGCGTGGAAACCGCGCACCGGCGCGCGATGCTTGATCGGATACCACGCCGCGAACACGCCCGGTCGCCAGCGGCCCTGGCCGGCGCGCAGGCCCGCGGCCAGTGTGGCGAACTCGTCCGGGTTCTCGAACGGCGGGTCGATCAGCACCAGCCCGCGGGTCAGGCGGGGCGGGAGCAGGGCGCCCAGCGCCTCGTAGCCGTCGCGCAGATGCACGGAGACCTGCCGGTCGCGGGCGAAGCTGTGCCGCAGGGCGGCATGGTCTTCCGGGTGCAGTTCGCAGCAGGCCAGCCGATCATCGGGGCGCAGCAGCGCGCGGATCAGCGTGGGCGAGCCCGGATACAGGCCCGCCTGCCGCACCAGCCCGACGTAATCGGCCAGCGGTTCCGGCAGATCGTCCAGCAGGCGGGCGATGCCGGCCTGCCATTCGCCGGTGCGCGCGGCCGGGCCGGCGGCCAGATCGTAGCGCCCGGCGCCGGCATGGGTGTCCAGCACGAAGAACGGCGCGGGCTTGCGCAGAAGCGCGCGGACCAGCCAGACCAGCAGCGCGTGCTTCATGCAATCGGCGAAATTGCCGGCATGGAAGGCGTGACGGTAGTTCATGATGCGGGTTCGGGCCGCGCCATCTCCATGAGCGGCCAGCGCGGCCTGGGAGCGTGGTCCAGCGGGTCGGTCCAGCCCATGCGCAGCCGCTCGATCCCGGCCCAGGCCACCATCACCGCATTGTCGGTGCACAGCCGCACGGGCGGGGCGAGCAGGCTCACGCCACGCGCCCACGCGACGCGCGCCAGCGCATCGCGCACAGTCCGGTTCGCCGCCACGCCGCCGGCGACCACCAGCAGCCTTGCCTGGGGCATCATTTCCAGTGCGCGGGCGGTGCGGTCGGCCAGCACGTCACTCACCGCCGCCTGGAAGCCGGCCGCGATATCCGCCGCGTCCTGCCGCGCGATCGCGCCGGGCGGCCGGGCGGCGATGTGCTGGGCCACCGCGGTCTTCAGCCCGGAGAAGCTGAAATCGCATCCCGGCCGCCCCAGCAGCGGGCGGGGGAAGGCGTGGCGCGCCGGATCGCCCTCCGCCGCCAGGGCTTCCAACGCCGGGCCGCCCGGCCAGGGCAGGCCGAGCAGCTTCGCCACCTTGTCGAATGCCTCTCCGGCGGCATCGTCCATCGTCCCGCCCAGCCGGCGGTAGTGGCCCAGCGCCTCCACCGCGATGCACTGGCAGTGCCCGCCGGAAACCAGCAGCAGCAGATAGGGAAAATCCACCGGCTCGGGCGCAAGGCCGGGCAGCCGCGCGGTGAGCGCGTGCGCTTCCAGGTGGTTCACCGCGATGAACGGCTTGCCGGCCGCGATCGCGATGCCCTTGCCGAAGCCGGAACCGACGATGAGCCCGCCGATCAGCCCCGGCCCGGAGGTGGCCGCCACCGCCGCCAGATCGGCATAGCCGAGGCCGGCGCGCAGCATCACATCCCGAACCAGCCCCGGCAGATGCGCCAGATGCGCCCGGGCGGCGATCTCCGGGACCACGCCGCCGAACGCCGCGTGCTCCTGCTGGCTCAGCACCGCCTCGGCCAGCACCGCGCCATCGGCGGCCAGCACCGCCGCGGCGGTCTCGTCGCACGAGCTTTCGATGCCCAGGATTGGGCCAAGGACGGGGCCGGGAGCCCCAGAATGGCCGGATTGCATCGCTGTCACTTTCCTTTCTCGCACGGCGGTTCTAGAGCACCTGCATGACCGTCGCCCACCCCCCGCCGCAGCCATCGCCGCGGACGAAGATGCATGTGCGCGATCTGCCGTTGCGCGTGGGCACGCGGGGTTCCCCGCTCGCGCTCGTGCAGACGCGCGGGTTCCTGGCCGTGCTGAGCCATTTCTGCCCGGTGCTGCGCAGCATGGACGTGTTCGAGGAACATGCGATCAGCACCACCGGCGACCGGGTGCAGGACCGCAGTCTCGCGGATATCGGCGGCAAGGGGCTGTTCGCCAAGGAAATCCACGAGGCCCTGGCGGACGGGCGGATCGATTTCGCCGTGCACAGCCTGAAGGACCTGGAGACCGACCTGCCGCCCGGCATCGTGCTGGCCTGCACGCTGCGGCGGGAGGATGCGCGCGATGCGCTGATCCTGGGCGCAAGCTGCGATGCGGCGGACCCGGCGGACCCGTTCGCCGCCCTGCCCTCCGGCGCCGTGGTCGGCACCAATTCGGTTCGCCGGCAGGCGCAGCTGCTGCATGCGCGGCCGGACCTGCGGATCGGGCAGTTGCGCGGCAACGTGCAGACGCGGCTCGACAAGCTCGCGCGCGGCGATTGCCAGGCGACGCTGCTGGCCCTTGCCGGGCTGAAGCGGCTCGGCCTCGCCGCCGCCGCCTCGGCGGTGCTGGACCCGGATGCGATGGTGCCCGCCGCCGGCCAGGGGATCGTGGGCGTCACCGTCCGCGCCGACGATATCGAGCTGCTCGACCTGCTCGCCGCGATCGAGGACCCGGAGGCGAAGGCGGTGGCGACCGCCGAGCGCGCGCTGCTCGCCCTGCTCGACGGTTCCTGCCGCACGCCGATCGGCGGGCACGCGCGCAAGCTGCCGGACGGGCGGCTGCACCTGACCGGCCTCGTCGCGCGCGCGGACGGCTCGTTCCTGCTCAAGCGCAGCCTGATGGGCGCGGCGGCGGACGCGGCCCGGCTGGGCGCGGAGCTGGGCGTGAGCCTGCGGGCCGATTCCCCAGACGACATATTTGCCTGAGCGCGCGGCGATCGCTGCGGCGGTGCTGGTGACCCGGCCCGAGCCCGGCGCGCAGATGACGGCGGCGCGGCTGGCGGCGCTGGGGTTCCGCCCCGTTTGCGCGCCGCTGCTGCGCATCGCCGCACTTCCGTCCCGCCTGCCGGCGGCCGAGGCGATCCAGGCAATCCTGGTCGCCAGCAGTGCGGCCGTGGCGGCCCTGCCGGCCACACTGCATGAAGTCCCCTTGCTGGCGGTGGGCGATGCCACGGCGACGGCTGGGCGCGCGGCCGGGTTCGCGCGCGTGGAAAGCGCGGGGGCCGACGCGGCGGCGCTGGCCGGGCTGGCGGCGGGGCGATGCGATCCGGCCGCCGGGCCGCTTCTGCTGGCCTGCGGGCGCGGCCAGGGCGAGCGTCTTGCGGCCGAGCTGCGCGCGCGGGGGTTCCAGGTGCTGCGGCGCACGGTCTATGCCGCCCGGCCGGTGCCGGAGCTGCCCGAACCGGCGCGGCAGGCGCTCGCGCGGCACGAATTGCTGGCCGCGCTGTTCTTCTCGGCCGAGACCGCGCGCGTGTTCGCGGCACTCGTCACCGCAGCCGGGCTTGCCGGTGCGCTGGGCGGGGTGGAGGCGATGGCGATCGGGGCAGCGGCGGGCGACGCATTGCGGGGCTTGCCGTGGCGGCGCGTACGTGTCGCAGTACGCCCCACACAGGATTCGGTGCTGGCCCTGCTGCAATGACGGACCCCGACGCGACGCAAGACCCGCCCCAGACGACGGCGCCGGAGCCGAAGGCCCTGCCGCCGCCGGAGATCACGGCCGAACCGGCGCCGCGGCGACGGCGCAACTGGCTGCCCGTGCTATGTGCACTGGGCTTCCTGCTGCTCGCCGGCGCCATCGCCTGGCTGTGGCGCCACCCGCCCCGGCCGCCGGGCGAATCGGCGCGTATCACCGCGCTCACCACGCAGATCGGCGCGCTGCGGCAGCAGGTCGCGTCCCTCCAGGCGCGCAAGCCCGCTGATGTGCAGGCACTGTCTGCCCGGCTTTCGGCACTGGAGCAGAGGAAACTGCCGCCGGATGTGCCCACGCGGGCCGATCTGGCCACGCTGTCCGCCCGGATGGACGCGATCGCCGCGCGGCAGGATGCGCAGGGAACGCAGGTGCAGGGGCTGGCCGGCCAGATCAAGGCGCTGTCCGCCCAGGTGGATCAGGTGGCGCAGAGTGCGGGCGCCCTGCCCGCCCTGGCGGCGCGGGCCGCGCAGCTCGCCCGCATCCAGGCCGCCGAGGTCGCGCTCGCCGCCGGCCAGCCGATCGGCGCCATTCCGGATGCGCCGGCCGCGCTCGCCCGGTTCGCCACCACCGCGCCGCCGACCGAGGCGGGCCTGCGCCTCGCCTTCCCCGCCGCCGCGGCGGCCGCGTTGAAGGCGAGCCGGCCGGCGGCTTCGGGACAGGGGATGTGGCAGCACATCTGGAGCCGGGCGCAGAGCCTGATCACCGTGCGCCGGGGCGATGCGGTGCTGCTGGGCGATCCGGCGGCCGGCATTCTCGCCCAGGCGCAGAAGGCGCTCGATGCCGGAGACCTTGCCGGCGCCGTGGCCGCGCTCGGCAGGCTGCAGGGGCCGGCGAAACAGGCCATGGCGGGATGGGCCGGGCAGGCGCAGGCGCTGCTCGACGCGCGCGCCGCCCTTGCCGCATTGGCCGGGAAAGCCTGATGCGCCGCGTGGTGCTGATCCTGCTGGTCGCGGTCCTGGTGATCGGGATCGCCTGGTGGATCGCCACGCTGTCCGGCCACGTGTCCATGCGGATCGAGGGGCTGACGATCGAGACCTCCGCGCCGGTGGCTGCCGTGGCAGTGGGGATCGGCTTCATGCTGCTGTATGCGATCCTGCGCCTGCTGGGCGGGCTGATGCGGCTGCCGCGCCGGCTGCGGGAGCGGCGCGCGGCGCGGCACCAGCGCCTGGGCCAGCACGCCGTCACCCGCACATTGGTGGCGCTGGCGGCGGGAGATGCCGTGCCGGCGCGGCGGGAGGCGGCGCGCGCCCAGCGCCTGCTGGGGCCGACCCCCCAGGCCCTGCTGCTGACCGCCGAGGCCGCCCGGCTGGCGGACCGCACGGGCGAGGCGGAAGCCGCCTTCCGGGCACTGGCGGATCTGCCGGATGCCGCTTTCATCGGGCTGCGCGGCCTGCTGCGGCAGGCGATCGCGCGCGAAAGCTGGACGGAGGCGGCGGAGCTGGCACGCCGGGCCGAGGCTGCGCATCCGGGGGCGGCGTGGCTGCGCGCCGAGCGCGGGCGGCTCGCGGTACGCACCGGCGCCTGGGCCGAGGCGCTGGGGCTTGCCGGCACGGATGGCGCCTCCGCCGCCCTGGCCACCGCGGCGGCGGAAGCCGAGACCGATCCGGCGGCATCCCTGCGGCTGGCGACACGCGCGTTCGCCGCCGATCCGTCGCTCGCGCCCGCGGCACTCGCCTACGCCAGCCGGCTGCGGGCGGCGGGGCAGGAGAACCGGGCCGAGAAGGTGCTGCTCCAGGCGTGGCAGACGGCCCCCCACCCCGATCTGGCCACGCTGTTCCTGGCGCCGGTCACCGACCCGCTGGAGCGTGCCCGCGCTGCCCAACGCCTCGCCGCCGCCAACCCGGACCATCCCGAGAGCCACCTGCTGCTGGCGCAGACCGCGCTGGCGGCCCAGTTGACCGGCGAGGCGCGGCGGCATGCCGAAGCGGCGCGGCAGGGCGGGATCGACCAGCGCCGGCTGTGGGTGCTGCTGGCCGACGTGGAGGAGGCGGAACAGGGGGATACCGAAGCGGGCCGCATCGCCGCGCGCAACGCGCTGCGCCGCATCGCCTCCGCCGACCCGGACCCGGCCTGGCACTGCACGGCCTGCGGGACGGTGAGCGCCACGTGGCACCCGGCCTGCCCGGCCTGTGGCGCGGCCGGGCGACTGATCTGGACGGCCCGCGCGCCGCTGCCGCCGCTGCCGGTGCCCACGCTTCAGGAGTAGTGTGTTTCGGCGCGGAACCCTGGCTCTGACTCACTTTCGGTGCAGCCGACGTTATGCCGGAGCAAGAAGGCGAGCGCGACGCAGGTCTGGCTTGGCTTGGCTTGGCTTGGCGTGGCCGCACATTTGCCGTTTGACGAGTTTGGTGAACTGACCTTCGGAAGCCCTGGACAGTTCGAGAAGATGGCCACTGCTTGAGCCAATGCCTTTCCACAAAGCGAGGCAAGTCCAGCCCTTGACCACGCAGTACAAGACATGGTGCGAGCGTATGAGGCGCCGCCGCCCTCAGGTCAGTTCCTTGGCTCTGAGGCAACGCACGCGATGGCTCGGCGCGATCTCCTCAAGCGGCGGCGGTGGATTCTGGCGGCACCGGTCTTGGGCCGCCGGACAGCGGGGGTGGAAATGGCAACCCTTTGGTGGATCGAGCGGGCTTGGCACCTCGCCGACGATACGCGTGCCGGAGGTGGCGGCGAAAGGGTTCGGGATCGAGGCGATCAGCGCCTGCGTGTAGGGATGGTGGGAGCGTGTGAACACCGCATCCCATGGGCCGATCTCCACGATCCGCCCGAGATACATGACCGCGACCCAGTCGCTCATGTGTTCGACGACACCGAGGTCGTGGCTGATCATGACAAAGGTCAGTCGCAACCGCTCTTTCAGCTCCAGCAGGAGATTGATGATCTGGGCGCGGATGGACACGTCGAGTGCCGAGACCGGCTCATCGAGCACGACAAGTTTCGGCTTCAGGAGGAGCGCGCGCGCGATGCCGATGCGCTGGCGCTGGCCGCCGGAAAATTCGTGCGGATAGCGGCGCGCGTGTTCCGGCCGCAGGCCGACATCGCGCAGAACCTCCTCGATGCGCGCTCTCCGCTGTTCCTTGTCAGCCATGCCATGCAGACGCAATGGCGTGTCCAGCATCCCGTAGATCGTCTGGCGTGGATTGAGGGAGGACAGCGGGTCCTGAAACACGATCTGCGCCATGCGGGCGCGGGCCAGGCGATCGGTGCCGGCGGCTGCGATATCCTGTCCGTCGAGGATGACGCGCCCGCGCGTCGGCTTCTGCAGCCCGATGATGGAAAGGGCCAGCGTGGACTTGCCGCATCCGGACTCGCCCACCAGCCCCAGGCACTCGCCTTCGTGCAGCTCCAGGTCCACGCCGTCGACCGCGTGCACGATCGCCGATTTGTGCCCGCGCCAGCCGCGGCTCAGTGCAAATTGCACCACGAGGTCCTGGACCCTCAGCACCGCGCCGGCGGCGCCGGTGCTTGCGCGGGACTCACTCATGATGATGGCACGCTACGAAACCGCCGCCAGGGAGAGGCGTTTCGCCCGGGTCCACGCTGGTGCAGATCTCGGTTCTGGCGTAGCAGCGCGGATTGAAGCGACAACCGGAAGCATAGTCCGACACCGTGGGGACAAGGCCCGCGATCTCCTTCAGCGCGGTACGGCCCGACCGGGTTCGCGCACCCAGCACCGGCAAGGCGGCGACCAGCCCCTTTGCGTAGGGATGCCGGGGGGATCGGAAAATCTCGCCCGACGGGCGCTGCTCCACCAGACGCCCGGCATACATCACGCCGACGCGCTGGCACACTTGCGCGATCAGGCCGAGATCATGGCTGATCATCAGCACGGCCGTGCCCTGTTCCTTGGCGAGTTCCCGGATCAGGTCGAGAATCTCGGCTTGCACCGTCACGTCCAGGGCCGTCGTCGGCTCGTCAGCCACCACGAGAGAGGGTGAGCAGGCAAGCGCGATCGCGATCATGACACGCTGGCGCATCCCGCCGGAAAGCCGGTGCGGATAATCACGCGCGCGCCGATCGGGCGCGGGCACGTGCACCCGCGCCAGCGCCTCGACCGCGCGGCGCTCCGCCTCATGCCATGTGGCTCCCTCATGCAGCACGAACATCTCCGCGATCTGCCGGCCGATCGGCGAGAGCGGGTTCAATGCCGTCATCGGTTCCTGGAAAATCATGGAAATGCGCTTGCCGCGCAGCGTACGCATCGCGGCGTGTGAGAGATTCTGGATCTCGTTGCCTTCGAACCGGATCCGCCCCCCGCCCACGCTCAGCGGTGCGCGCAGGAGGCCGATGAGCGACAGGGCGACGACGCTTTTGCCGCAACCGGACTCGCCGACGAGCCCGAATATCTCGCCATGCCCGATGGCGAAGGAGACATCCTTGACGACCGCGAGGCGCCTGGCGCCGATCGAGAGATCGATCCGCAGATCTTCGACCGAGAGAAGTGCCTCTGCCATCAGGACTGTCTGGCCAGCGACTGCGGGTCGAGGATATCGCGCAATCCGTCCCCCAGAAGATTGAGGCCCAGTACCGTGACAAAGATGGCAAGCCCCGGGAAGATCGACATCCACGGCGCCAGGGCCAGCTCGTCTCGTGCGCCCGACAGCATGCTGCCCCAGCTTGGATACGGCGGGGCAATGCCGAGCCCGAGGAAAGAGAGGGCTGATTCGATCAGAATCACGGTGCCTGTGCCCAGCATCGCAATCACCAGAATCGGGCCCAGGATATTGGGCAGAATCTGCGTGAGCATGATGCGGATATCGCCGTAGCCCAGCACCTTCGCGGCCTGCACATAGCCTTGACCGCGCAGCGACAGGGTGGAGGCGCGCGAGACGCGGCAGGTGTAGGACCAGTTGGTCAGACCCAGCGCCACAAGAAGGCTCGTCAGACCCGGGCTCATGATGGTCATGAGCGCCAAGGCAAAAACCAGGGAAGGGATTGCCAGCATCATATTGGTGAGCCCGCTCACGACATCGTCCCACCAGCCGCCCCAGAAGCCTGCGGAAAGGCCCAGGCAGGTGCCGATGCAGGTGTTGATGAGCTGCGAGCCGATGCCGACCGTCAGCGAAATGCGCGCGCCATAGAGAATGCGCCCGAAAATATCCCGACCCTGCGCATCGGTGCCGAACCAGAATTTGCGACCTGGCGGCATCTCGGCATTCATCAGGTCGCCGTTCATGATCTGGTGGGAATGAGCGAGCAGCGGCGCGAAGACGGCAGCGAACACAATGAGTGCCACCACCCCTCCCCCGATCCACAGCTTGGCGCGAAAACCCCGCATGGCGCTAGTTGTACTCGATACGCGGATCGACCATCGCGGCGACGGTATCGACCACAAGATTGATGAGCAGAAACGCCAGCACGATCATCAGGATGCACCCCTGCACGACCGGCACATCACGCATCTCGACACTTTCCACCAGCAGCGAACCGAGGCCGGGCCAGGCGAACAACTGCTCGACGACGATCGCCTGGCCGATCATCGAGCCGAATTCCAGCCCCGCTACGGTGAGGATGACGACCAGCACATTGCGCACGAGGTGCCAGCGCACGATCCGCGACTCGCTCATGCCTTTGGAGCGGGCGGTGCGGATGAAATCGGCACCCATGACATCCAGAACCGCCGCCCGCGTGGTGCGGGCCAGCATGCCGAGCGTTCCGACGCCAAGCGCCACGGCGGGCAGCGCGAGATGCCGCAGGCCGCCGTTGCCGTAGCCGAAGCTCGGCAGCCAGCCCAGCAGGAGCGCGAAGCAATACATCAGCAGCAAACCGAACCAGAAGGCAGGCAGCGACAGGACAGAGACGGAAAGGAGGATCGAGACGCCATCCCAAAGGCTGCCGGGCCGCAGTGCCGAGAGAAAACCCAGCGGCACGCCGATCACGCTCGCGAAGATCATGGCGGTGACGATGAGTTCCACCGTCGGCCACGCCCGTGCGCGCAACGCCTGCATCACGGGCAACTGGGTACGGAACGAGGTGCCGAGGTCGAGCTGTGCCAGGTGCAGGACATATCGGGCGAACCGCATCGGCAGCGGCTGATCCAGCCCCAGCTGGTGATTCAACTGGGCGATGGCCTGGGCGCTCAGACCGCGCCCCTGGTCCATCATGCCGGTGGCGAAGGTGCCGGGGATGAGGCTGAAGATCACGAAGATCAACAGCGCCACCGCCAGCAAGATCGGCACCATTTGCACCAGCCGCCTTGCTACATACGCCAGCACGCAAGCCTCATCGCCAACATGCCACCCTGGCCCCTACCGATTACTTCGCCGCCGGCGACGAGGCGCCGACCCACATATCTTCGTAGTTCTGCAAGGAGAGATCGTTGGCATCGGGCTGCAGGCCATGCAGCCACGGCTGATAAGCCATCACTGCCTTGTTGTAGTTGAAGAACCAGAACGGCGCATCATCGTGGATGACGGCATTGGCCTTCTTCAGCAGCGCAAGCCGGCTGGCGGCATCGCCGGCCTTCGCGGCCTGGCCGAGCAGTGCATCAAAATGCGGGTTCCTGTAACGCACGTAGTTGCCGCCGGTGGCCGGTGTCGTGGAGGCAAGCTGGTTGAGAGCGAAGAAGGGATCCGGGCCGGTTTGCAGCGACCACATGAAGGCCTGGAATTCACCCTTGACGACGACGTCATCCAGCACGGTTGACTCAACCGGTTTGATTTTGACCTTCACCCCGACCTTTTCAAGCATCGTGGCGGCCGCCTCGACGATGGGCACACCCCAGCTCTCGTTCGATGTCGCCGTGCATTCGAACGTAAAGCCGTTCGGATAGCCGGCCTCGGCGAGCAGCTTCTTCGCGCGCCCGGGGTCGTAGGCATATGGTTTTTCCGAGCTGTCGTAGGCGGAGGAGGATATCGGCAGCCATCCGGTTGCGCGGTAAGCCTTGCCCTTCGCGAGCCGCGCGATGATGAGCTCGGAATTGATGGCGTAGTTGATGGCCTGGCGGATCCGCCGGTCAGCGAAGGGTTTATAGGCAGGGTTGAAGCCGATGACGCGGGTATAATATTCGGCAACATCCTCCAGCCGCTTCGACAGCTTCGGGTCCCGCGAGTAGAGGAGATATTGCGTGGGGCCGAGAATCGAGGCATCGAGCTCGCCGTTGCGGAAGGCGATATCGCGTGCAGCGGCGTCACCCATGATCGAGATGATCACTCTATCCGCGTGCGGCTTGCCGGGGACGTAGAATTTCTTCCAGCGCTCGCCAACCAGGCGCGAGCCCGGCACGTATTCAACGAATTTGTACGGACCGAGGCCGATGGGATGGGTTTTGAATTCCGGCATCGCCGCTTCGGTGGCCGGATAGATCGTGGTCGTGGGATCGAAGAGGTAGTAGCCGGGGTCGGTCTTCTGCGTGAGAGTGATCTCGAGCGTGTGATCGTCGATCTTGCGCAGGCCGGAAATCGTCTTGGCCTTGCCGCTTTGGACATCGGCCGCGCCTGCGATGACGACAATGAAGCTGGTGCCGGAACAGGTGTTTGCCGGGGTCATGATATGGTTGTAGGTCCAGACGATATCGTCGGCCGTCATTTTTCGGCCATTATGGAAATACGCATCGTCGCGCAGCTTGTAGGTATGGGTCATCCCATCGGCGGAGGAGGTGACGCTGGTTGCCAGATCCAGCACCGGCTTCTTGGCGAAAGAATCCCAGTTGTAGAGAGAACGATGCAGCGCCTTGGCCCAGATCTGATCCTGGGTGATGGTTGAGGCAAGGATATCAAGCGTCGAGAAGCTTGTGCCGTACGGCGCCATGTAGCGGATGGTACCGCCCTGGCGCGGCGTGTCTGCCCGCAACCCACGAGGCAACAGCAGGCTCGCGGCAGCAGCGGTGGCAAGTGTACGGCGTTTCAGCATGACGATCCTCGTTTCATTCTTGTTGCAGTGGCCCAGATTACGCGCATGGCGACGACGCATGGTGCGCAGCACCGATTCGACCGGCGGGGGCCTTGCCCGCGCGAAGATAGACAATCCCGCCACCAGGGATCGTCATATCGCACGCTGTGCCGTGCAGGGTTTCCTCGGCGCCGACGGTCGGCAGAACGCGGTTGCGATCAATCGGCAGCACAAAAATCCTCCCGCATTGGTCGGTATTGTTGTTCTCGCCCGGGCGAGCGGCCGGCGTCAGCGGGTGGCAGCGCGGTCGTACACGACCTTGCCGTCCAGGATTGTCAGGTCGCAGCGCGTGTCGTTCAGGATCTCGTCCGGATCGGCGACCAGCAGATTGCGGGAGAAGATGGCGATGTCCGCCAGGAATCCCGGCGCCAGTTTCCCCTTCACCTGCTCCTGCTTCTGCGAAAAGGCACCGAATTCGGTATAGGCCTGCAACGCCTCCTCGATCGAGACGCGCTGGTCCGCATCCATCACTGTGCTGCGCCAGGTCTTCCGGGTCAGCATCGCGTGCAGATTCGGGAAGGGATCGGGTTCGCAGACGGGTGCGTCGCTGCCGGTCGCCGGCTTGAAGCCCAGGCCCATCCAGGTGCGGAACGGGTAGCTGGGCAGCGCGCGTTCCGGGCCCAGCACTTCGATATAGGCGTCGCCGAAATCATGGATGAACACCTGCTGCGGGCAAGGATAAATGCCGGCCTTCGCCATGCGCGCATGCTGCTCGGGCGTGGAGAAGCCGCAATGCTCGATCCGGTGCCGCCGGTCGGGATCGGGCTCGACCGCGAGCGCTTTCTCATACGCGGTGATCAGCTGCTCGATCGCGGCGTCGCCGATCGCGTGACAGGCCAGCTGGTAGCCTTTCAGATGCGTATCCAGAATCAGCCGCTCGATCTCCGCATCTTCAAGCATCTGCACGCCGGTCGTGGCATCGGCGCCAAGATTAGGGTTGGGACATCCAGGCGGTGCGGCCGCCGGCGGAACCGTCCAGGAAGTATTTCACCGCGCCGATCATCAGCATCGGATCGCCGGTGCCGGACACCAGCCCCGCTTCGTGGCAGCGCGCCAGCACGCCGCGACCCGGATCGCCCAGCAAGGTCAGCCACGTGCGCACCGGCAGGCGCCCTTCGCGTTTCGCGCGATGATAGGCGGCAATTTCGGTAAATCCGCCCCTCTGCCCCACCGCGGCGTCCATGCAGCTGGTGATGCCGAGCGACAGCAGGTGTCGCCCCGCCAGCTCGATCGCAGCGATGATCTGCGTTTCATCCGGCGGCGCGATCGTAGCCCAGACCGGGGCGCACGCATTTTCGGCCAGCAGCCCGGTCAGCCTGCCGTCGCGGCATTCGATCAGCCCCCCGGGGGGCTGAGGCGTGGTTTCGTCGATGCCGGCCAGCTCCAGCGCCCGCGAATTGCAGACCGACACATGGCCGCAGGTGCGCACCAGCATCACCGGATTGTCCGGCGCCGCGCGGTCCAGCTCCGCCCGGGCGGGGTGACGGCCGACATCCAGCTTTGTCTGGTCGTAGCCGCGCGCCAGGATCCATTCGCCGCGCTTCGTGGCGGCGGCGCGGTGGCCGATCGCTTGCAGCAGCGCATCCAGCGTGGGTGCGGCGGCGGGTTTCGCGTTCACCCAGTCCATCACCATGCCGAGCGAGACCAGATGCAGATGCGAATCGTTCAGCCCGGGTGTGGCCAGCCGCCCGTCCAGGTCGATGATAGTCGTCTCCGGCCCGGCGAGGCGCGCGATGTCCTCCTCGCGCCCCGCGGCCAGCACGCGGTCGTGCCAAATCGCCAGCGCCTCGACCACGCCTTCCTTGCGGCCGCACCAGATCGGGCCGTTGCGCAATATGATGTCTGCTTGCAGGGTCATGAGTGTTTCCAAAGCTCAGATGTGCGTGCGGGATCGACACCGAGCGAGGTGAACTGCGCGAGGTCGATGGCTTGGCCGTTATGGATGATGATGCGCGGAGCGGATTCGCGCCGTCGAGATGGCAGCCGGCGTTGCGGAAAGCGGCCTCGTCGGTGCGGTGAACACTAAACATGTTTGTCTCATGCGTGAATTCCGCTAGCACGACGCGCTGCGCCATTCGGCCGTTTTCCCCCATCGTTACTTTGTCTCCTACCAGTCATTGCGGCACCTGCCAATCGGGCGGCGGCCAGTGTTCAGGCAGCCGAGCGCACGCCCTCCCTGCGCGCATACACGCGGCCGAACCGGTTGACCAGGAAGGCTTCCAGCGCGATCTGCTCCTGCTTCACGAAGCCCTGCTGCGGCAGCGCGCCGGTCGCCAGCAGATCGAGCACCGCGCAGATGCCGGAAGCGGTGGTCACCTGGATGGCGCTGCGCATCTGCCCGCTCAGGACCTGGCTGTAGATCTTGTTCGCATAGCTCTGCTGCACCAGCCGCCCGTCTTTCGTGCCGCTGGCGGTGACGAAGATCACCACCACGTCCTGCATCGTGCTGGGCAGGGCGTGCTCGAAGATGTCCTTGATCAGGTCACGCCGCTCGCACAGACGCAGGTCCTGCAGCAGTACCTTCATGATGGCCGCATGGCCCGGATAGCGGATGGTGCGGTAGTTCAGCGTGCGCACCTTGCCATCCAGCGTTTCGCAGAGCGTGCCGAGCCCGCCTGAGGTGTTGAATGCCTCGTAGGTCTCGCCATCCAGCGAGAATTCCTCGCGCTCCTCCAGCGCCGGCACCAGAAGCCGCTTGCCGCTGACGATAACCTCGCAGGGCTCACAGTACTCGTTGATGACCCCGTCCGTGCTCCAGGTCAGATTGTATTTCAGCGCGTTGGACGGGTACTGCGGCAGGGCGCCGACGCGCAGGCTGAGGCTGTCCAGTCGGTCCATCTGCCGCGCCAGATCGGCGGCCACGATGGAGACGAAACCCGGCGCCAGCCCGCATTGCGGAATGAAGGCGGCGGGGCCGGTGGCTGCAAGCTCCTGCACTCGTTTGGTACTGGCCACATCCTCGGTCAGGTCCAGGTAATGGACGCCGAGAGGCGCAGCCGCCTCGGCAATGCGGGTGGTCAGATGATACGGGGCGGCGCTGAGCACCGCGTAGCTGCCGGACAGCCCCTGGGCCAGGGCGGCGGGATCGGTGACATCGACCGGAAGGGCGCGGATTGCCCCGCCTTTGGGCAGCGCCGCCAATTGGGCTTCCGACCGGTCAGCGACGGTCACCTGGTAGTCGCCCGTGGTGGCCAGCAGGTCGGCGATGGTCGTGCCGATCTTTCCTGCCCCGATGACGACGATCTTCTTCATCTCTTTTCCCGCCCGGCCGATCAGTGTGTCGTGCTACAGTGCCCACGGGTTTCGGCGGATTCAAGCAGCGAATTCGACGAATCTTCTGGATGATTTCGGCGAATCGCCATAGAAATCCGGCATTATGTCCATCGATACCATTGACAGAGAGCTGTTGCTGCTGCTGACCGAGAATGCGCGCGCGCCGGTGGCCGAGCTTGGCCGCATGCTCGGCCTGTCGCGCACCACGGTGCAGAGCCGGATCGAGCGGCTGGAGCGGCGGGGCGTGATCGCGGGCTACGCGGTCCGGCTGGCGGAGGATTACGAAAAGGGCTTCGTCAAGGCGCACGTGCTGATCACGGTGCGGCCGAAACTCGCCCCGGGGGTGGAGGCGGAGCTTCGCCGGATGCCGTATGTGCGGACGCTCTATTCCGTCAGCGGGAGTTTCGACATGATCGCGGTGGTGGCCGCGCCCGCGATCGGCGAGCTGGATACGGCGCTGGACCGGATCGGCGCGCTGGATGGGGTCGAGCGGACGCTGTCGTCGATCATTCTATCGACGCGAATCGCGCGGTAATTCCCCGCGACGCGAATCGCGCGGTAATTCCCGGCGCTGCATGTTCACCGGCGCATCATAGGCCACCGCGTGGAACGCGCGTGCCGATTGACCGGAATAGGCTACGCCGCGGCCTCCCGCCCCATGGCGAGGAACTTCTCCCGCCGCCGCGCGCGCAGGGCCGGGCCGTCCAGCTCCAGCAACGGCGCCAGCGCCTGCTCCACCGCCGCCCCCACCGAGGCGACCATCGCCTCCGGCGCGCGGTGGGCGCCGCCCAGCGGTTCGGGGATCATCACGTCGATCACGCCCAGCCGGTGCAGATCCTCGGCGGTGAGCTTCAGCGCCTCCGCCGCCGTCTGCGGCTCGGGCGCGTCCCGCCACAGGATGGAGGCGCAGCCTTCGGGGGAAATCACGGAGTAGATCGCGTGTTCCAGCATCAGCACCCGATCTGCCGCGGCAAGCGCGATGGCCCCGCCGGAGCCGCCCTCCCCGATGATGGTGGCGATGATTGGCACCGGGGCTTCCAGGCACGCCTCGATCGAGCGGGCGATGGCTTCCGCCTGCCCGCGCTCCTCCGCGTCGATGCCGGGGAAGGCGCCGGAGGTGTCCACGAAGGTCAGCACCGGCAGGCCGAAGCGGCCAGCCAGCTCGATCAGCCGGCGGGCCTTGCGGTAGCCTTCCGGCCGGGCCATGCCGAAATTGTGCTTCAGCCGGCTTTCGGTATCCGTGCCCTTCTCGGTGCCGAGCACCATCACCGACCGCCCCTGGAACCGCCCAAGCCCGCCGACGATGGCGGCATCGTCCGCGAAGGCGCGGTCTCCGGCCAGCGGGGTGAAGGAGGTGATGAGCCCGGCGATGTAGTCCATCGCCTTCGGCCGCTCCGGGTGGCGGGCGACCAGGGTTTTCTGCCAGGGCGTGAGGCGCGCGTACAGCGTGCGCAACTGCCGGTCGGCCTTTTCGGTGAGGCGGGAGACTTCCTCGGCGATGTTGATCCCGCCGGGCTCCGACATCCGCCGAAGCTCCTCGATCTTGCCCTCAAGCTCGGCGAGCGGTTTTTCGAAGTCCAGGAAATGGCGCATGACCGGGGGCTGTAGCGCAGAACCGGCCCGGAGCGGAAGAGCGGGCCGGCTGCTGCCCGATCAGGCCATCCCGTACTGCTTCGCCTTGTGCACGAGGTTGTCCGCCTGGCGGATGGAGGCGATGTCGATCAGCCGGCCATCCAGGGTGACGGCGCCGCGCCCGTCCTTCGCGGCCTGCTCCATCGCCGCCAGGATGCGCTTCGCGCGCTCCACCTCCTTCGCCGAGGGGGCGAAGATCTCGTTCGCAAGCTCGATCTGGCTCGGGTGGATCGCCCATTTGCCCTCGCCGCCCAGGGTCGCGAAGCGCTTGGCGGCGGCCTTGTAGCCATCCTGGTCCTTGATGTCCCCGAACGGGCCATCGACCGGGCGCAGCCCGGCCGCGCGGGCGGCGACGACCATCTGGCTCAGCGGAACCTGCCACGGGTCGATCCAGCTCACCGGGCGATCGCCCCCGTCGGCATCCGCCAGCACCACGTAGTCGGGGCTGACGCCGCCGATGTTGGTGGTGCGGGCGCGCGTGCTCGCCGCGTAGTCGGCCACGCCGAAATGCAGCGATTCGTTGCGCTTCGAGGCGAAGGCGATGTCCTTCACGTTCGCCATGCCGAGCGCGGTTTCGATGATGAGCTCGAACCCGATCTTCTTCTTCCGCTTCGCCGCCGCCTCCGCCTGCGTCACCAGCATATCGACGGCGTAGATGTCGGCCGGCGTGCCGACCTTCGGGATCATGATGAGGTCGAGCCGCTCGCCACCCTGCTCGATCAGGTCGATCACATCGCGATACATGTAATGCGTATCGAGCCCGTTGATGCGGACGGAGAGGGTCTTGGTGCCCCAGTCGATATCGCGGAGCGCGGCCACCACGTTCTTGCGCGCCTGTTCCTTGTCGTCCGGCGCCACGGCGTCTTCCAGGTCGAGGAACACCACGTCCACTTTCGAGGCGGCGGCCTTCTCGAACAGCCCCGGCTGGCTGCCCGGCACGGCGAGTTCGCTGCGGTTGGCGCGCGGCGTGGCCTGATCGACGATGGTGAAGCTCATGGCTGGTGTTCCCCTGGCACTGCGTTCCGCGCAGCTAGGCGCCGCGCCGTCCGGTGCGCAAGGAACAATTTGTCATATTTATCAATTTCATTGGATCATTGAGAACCATCATGCTTGCGCGCCAGCGGATGGTGCTGCTCCACCAGCCGTTGCAGCCGTTCGGCCAGCACATGGGTGTAGATCTGGGTGGTGGCGATGTCGGCATGGCCCAGCAGAAGCTGCAGGCTGCGCAGATCCGCCCCGCGCGCCAGCAGGTGCGAGGCGAAGGAGTGGCGCAGCACGTGCGGGGAGACGCGCGCCGGATCGAGCCCGGCCGCCAGCGCGACCTGCTTGAGCAGCAGCGCGAAGCCCTGCCGTGTCATCGGCGCGCGCGGATCGCGGCCGGGGAACAGATGGCGGCTTTTCTTCTCCCTGAGGCTTGCCGCCAGCGCGGCGGCGGCGGATTTCGCGGCATCGGAGAGCGGGACGATCCGTTCCTTCCCGCCCTTGCCGCGGATCAGCAGGACCGCCGCATCGGCCGACAGCGCGGCGGCGGGCAGGGCGAGCAGTTCCGACACCCGCATGCCCGTCGCGTAGAGGATTTCCAGCGCCGCGCGGGCCAACAGGCCGGGCCGGCCGGGCCGGGCGGTGGCGGCTTCCAGAAGCGCGTCCACCTCCGCTTCCGACAGGTATTTCGGCAGCGGGCGCGGCAGGCGGGGCGCGTCGATCAGGCGGGTCGGGTCGTCCGGCCGGCGGTTCTCGCGCAGCAGGAAGCGATGGAACTGGCGCAATGCGGACAGCCGCCGCGCCTGGGTGCGCGCCGACAGGCCGGAGGCGGCGAGGCTTGCCATGAAGGCCTGCACCGTATCCTGCCCGGAAGCGCCCGGCGCCTCGCCGCGCGTGGCGGCGAAGGCGGCGAAGCCCGC
This sequence comes from Acetobacteraceae bacterium, assembly GCA_035532755.1. GTDB lineage: Bacteria > Pseudomonadota > Alphaproteobacteria > Acetobacterales > Acetobacteraceae > DATKQI01. Next base: position 3,170 of record DATKQI010000294.1, on the reverse strand, counting down.
CAGATCGGCCTCGTAGGCCGCGAGCGTGTTGCGCGCCGCCCCGCGTTCCGCCGCCATCATCTCCAGGAACGCCTCGATATGGCGATCCACCGGGCGGGGGATCAGTTCTTCGAGAACTGGCTGTTGGGCAGCACGGTCTGCACCTGCTGCTGCTGCACAGAGGGCGGGAACAGCCCCATCCAGACGAAGCCCGCGCCCGCCACGACCAGAACCGCCAGCAGAAGAATCATCAGGAAACGACGCATGTCCGTGTCTTGGCCTCCTCGACTGGGCGTGTGCTACTCTCGACCCGCATGACAGGCAACACCGCCCCGGATAGCACCCCCATCCCGATTCGACCCTCCCTGCCCCGCACCCTCGCCAACCGCAGCATCGTGCTGGTCGGGCTGATGGGCGCGGGCAAGACCTCCATCGGCCGGCGGCTCGCGCTGCGGCTGAACCTGCCGTTCCACGATGCCGATACCGAGATCGAGCAGGCGGCCGGCTGCACCATCGCCGAGCTGTTCGAACGCTACGGCGAGGCGGCGTTCCGCGACGGCGAGAAGCGCGTGATCCGGCGGCTGCTGAACGGGCCGCCGCTGGTGCTGGCGACCGGCGGGGGCGCGTTCGTCGATCCGGAGACGCGCGCGGCGATCCGCGCACGCGCGGTTTCCATCTGGCTGCGCTGCCCGCTGCCGGTATTGCTGCGCCGGGTGAGCGGACGTACCCATCGCCCCCTGCTGCAGCAGGGCAACCCGGCCGAAACGCTGGAGCAGCTGATGAAACAGCGCCACCCGATCTATGCCGAGGCGGACATGACGATCGACTGCGGCGACGACAGCCAGGACGTGACGACCGGCCGCGTGATGGACACGATCGCCGCCTGGCAGCCGCCGCAGTGCGTGCCCGTTCCCCTCGCCACCGGCGGGTACGACGTGGTGGTGGGCCCCGGGCTGCTCGCCCAGGCGGGGCGGCTGATCGCCCCGCACATCCCGCAGCGGCGCGCGGTGATCGTGACCGATTCCGTGGTGGCTAGCCTGCACCTGCCCGCGCTGCTGCGAGGGCTGGAGGAGACCTCCATTACCGCGCAGCACATCACGGTGCCGCCCGGCGAGGCATCGAAAAGCATCGAAAGCTGGGCCGGCGTGGTGGATGCGCTGCTGGCGCACGGGGTGGAGCGGCGGACGGCGGTATTGGCGCTGGGCGGCGGCGTGGTGGGCGATCTTGCGGGCTTCGCCGCCGCGGCGACGTTGCGCGGCCTGCCCTTCGTGCAGATCCCGACCACGCTGCTCGCCCAGGTGGATTCCTCGGTCGGCGGCAAGACCGGGGTGAACACCGCGCGGGGGAAGAACCTCGTCGGCGCGTTCCACCAGCCGCGCATCGTGCTGGCGGATACCGACACGCTCGCCACCCTGCCGGTGCGCGAGCTGCGCGCGGGCTACGCCGAGATCGTGAAAGCCGGGCTGATCGGCGATGCGGATTTCTACGCGTGGTGCGAGGCGAACGGCACAGCGGTGGTGAACGGCGATGCGGAGCGGCAGGCCGAGGCCGTGCTGCGCGCCTGCGCCTTCAAGGCCGCGGTGGTGGGCGATGACGAGCGCGAGGAGAAGCCGAACGACGGCCGCGCCCTGCTCAACCTCGGCCACACCTTCGCCCATGCGCTGGAGGCCGAGACCGGATACGGCGGGGCGCTGCTGCACGGGGAGGCGGTGGCGATCGGCATCGGCCTCGCCTTCGGCCTGTCCGCCCGGCTCGGGCTGTGCGACGCGGCGGAGGCGGAGCAGGTGGTGGCGCATATCGCGAGCACCGGGCTGCCGGCGCGACTGCACGAGCTGAACCGCCGCTTCTCCGCCGCAGCACTGGTGCGGCACATGCGGCGGGACAAGAAGATGCAGGACGGGCGGCTGAAGTTCGTGCTGGTGCGCGGGATCGGCCGGGCGTTCACAAGCAGCGACGTGGCGGAGGAGGCGGTGGTGGAGGTGTTGCGGGCGGAGGGGTGCGGGTAGCGCTCACCGCTCCTTCCCACCCCCGTCCGGCAGGCATCCAAGACCGATCAGGGTGGACCGAACCGCGATATCCAGCGGGGTATGGGGTTCGTCCCCGAGCACGGCCAGGAGGCGCGTGTTGCTCATGCGGACCGGCTTCCGCCACAGGTAGCGCATCTCCCCCAATTCGCGGAACAGCGGGACGACGGGCGAGGCCAGGGTTGTGAGCCACCACGGAAAGGCCTTGACCGGCAGGGCGGGATTGCCGACGGCTCGGCGGATGGAGGCGATCATCTGCGTGCCGTCCGCGTCCCAATGCCCTTCCATGTGGAAGGTTTCGAAATCGCTAAGCGACTCTTCGCGCCCGGCGAGGCGCGCCATCGTCTCCGCCACATCCGGCAGGTAGGCCCATTGATGGCCGATGCCCCGGCTGCCGGGATAGCTGATCGACGTGAGCGCCTTGCCGGGCTTCACCAGCCCCTGGGAAAACCAGTTGTTGGCCGCGCGCGGGCCGAAGAAATCTCCGGCGCGGACGATGAGCGTTCGCACGCCCTTCTCCGCCGCCTGGCGCAGACGTTGTTCCATTTGGACACGGATGGCGCCCTTGCGGGTCTGCGGGTGCTGCGGTGAGGTTTCGGCGAGGCTGGGGTGTGCATCCGGCCCGTAGTTGTATACCGTCCCCGGCAGCAGGATGCGCGCGCCCGAGGCTTCCGCCGCACGGATGCTGCTCTCCAGCATCGGCAGCACGAGGGTTTCCCAGTTGCGATAGCCCGGCGGGTTGACCGCATGGACGATCAGCGCCGCACCGCGCGCGGCGGCGGCGATGCTCGCCGGGTCCATCGCATCCCCGGCGATCCAGGATGGCGGCGGATCGGCGGCGGGCCATTGCGCCGCGGCTTTCCCGGGGTCGCGCGCCACCGCCCGGACCTGCCAGCCATGGCGCAGCAGCGCCGCGGCCGCCTCGCCCCCGATCCCGCCGGCGGCCCCGATCACCACCGCAATTTTTCCCTGTGTCATCGCGCTCTCCTTCTTCGGCGGCGAAGATCGCGCAGCGATAGGATGAACGGAATTGTCTTAATTCTATGATCGGCTAGTATGAAATATATGAGCCATGATGAATCGGGCTGGGAGAACCAGCGCGCGTTCCTGGCCGTTCTGCGGGAGGGCAGCCTTTCCGCCGCGGCCCGGACGTTGGGCGTCGCGCAG
>DATKQI010000293.1:0-7923 GCA_035532755.1 Acetobacteraceae bacterium | reverse complement strand
CGGTCTCCACCCGATCGAGCCGGCGGTAGTCGAGCGCGGCCAGTCCGGGCAGACCGCGGAAGGCGCCGAAGTGGGAGACGAAGCCCTCAACCAGGAAGCGCGCCAGCGCCTCGTTGTCGGTTAAGCACAGATGGGCCTGCTTCGGTGGCGGGTTCGCCGCCTGCGGCGCGCGCAGCAGCACCAGCGCGTGGCCGCGCCCGTGCGGCGAGAGGACCACGCGAAAGAAGCTGGCGAGCGCGACGAACGACCCGTCGTCGCGTTCCTTCAGCGAGATGCCGGGGTTCTCCCCCGACCATTCGACGGTGCCGGGAAATAGAATCGGGTCCGCCATGTTGTCCTCCCTTGGCGTTGTCATCGGATCGGGGCCAGGACCGCACTGGCCGCCCGCGGGGCCGCAACGGCGAGGCGCTGGCGGGGCGCAGCGCGCCGGCGCCACGGTCCAGGCAGATGCTCGCGTGCGCGCGCCGGGAATACGCCGGCCGTCGGCCCGCCGGGGCCGATCAGGTCGGCGAGCGTAGAACGCCCCAGCTCCGCCAGGAAGGCCTGCCCCGCCCGCCGTAGCGCGCCTTGCAGCAGGCAGCATCGGCCGAGCACGCAGGCTTCGCTGCCTGCGAAGCAAGGGGCAAGGTCCATGTCCGGCTCAGCGTCACGTACCACGGCTGCGATATTGATCGCCGCCGGCGGCTTGGCCAGACGGACACCACCATGGCGCCCGCGCAGGGTTTCAATTTCGCCCGCAAGCGCCAGTCGTTGCACGACCTTATTCAGATGCGCGGCGGAGACATCGTAGGCGCGAGCAATCTCGCCCACGGTCACGACCCGTCCCGGGTGCAAAGCCAAGTAGATCAGCACCCGCAGCGTGAAGTCCGTGTAGGTAGTCAGGCGCATCGGTCAGCCGAACAGCAGGGCGGCGCCGACGATCACGACGAGGTTCCAGACCAGGATGTTTACCAGGGTGCGAACCATCATCCGATCGTCCCCCTCGGTCACCCCGAGGGCCGAGCAGACCGCGTTTCCCGGGAGAAAGAAGACACGCAGGAGCAAGCTTCCCATGACGACACACCCCGAATAAGAACTCTAGATACCCATTATGGGCGAGTAAGGGGATAAAGCAATATCTAGAATGCTTATTTAGTCGGGCACAAGCCGCGATGACGCCCCGTCATCCCATGCATCCGCGGGTTAGCCAGTCGATCACCGGCGCCGCGCTCCGGTCCGGCGGAAACACGGGATAAAACACCGTCTGGATCACGCCCGCCCGCACCACCAGGGTCAGGCGACGCAGCAGACGCAGGCCGCCGGCGGTGAAGGTCGGCAAACGCAGCGCCGCGGTCAGGCTGAAGCCCGCGTCGCTGAGCAGCGCGAAGGGCAGCTTGAGCCGTGTGGCCACTTCCGTCTGCGCCGCGGGCGCCTGGGTGCTGATCCCGAAGACGACGGCGCCGAGCGCGACCAGGCGTTGATGGTGGTCGCGGAAGTCGCAGGCTTGTGCGGTGCAGCCGCGCGCGCCGGGAATCCGGTCCCACCCGGGCGGCGGCGGTGCGTCGGCCTCGCTGGCGCGTGGGAAGCAGTAGAGCACCGTCCAGGCCGAGTTGGGGCGGCCGGGATCGACCGTCCCTCCGATGGATGCGGGGAGTGCCAGGGTGGGCATCCGCAGTCCGGGCAGATGACGGCAGGCGCCGTCATCCGGCGGCACCGGCAGGTCGGGTGGGAGAATGCGTGGATCGCTCATCTGCATCGCCTCCTTGCGGTTGGGCCGGATCTGGTGTGCGCCTCCGGCCGTGGCGAGCGGGGCTTGTTCCCGGTGTGTCGGTGCCTAAATAGGTATTTGCTGTGCCTCTTATAGTGGCATTGGCCGGGCATGTCTTGCACGGTGGATCGTGGCGTCTGGATCGGTCTGGTTTGCCAGACCGCGCGAGCGATTGCGGACAGGCCGGTTCGATGATCCGGCACGGTGCACGCCTCGGTCTGATCGCTCCCGCGCATGAGGCGAGGGGTCCGAGGCAGTCCTGGAGACTGATCATGGCCTATAACGTCGGCGGCGTGGATCGCGTTCTTCGTATCGTTGTCGGTCTGGCGCTGATGGTCCTGGCCGCGACCCACACAATCGGGATCTGGGGCTGGGTCGGGGTGGTGCCGCTGGCGACCGGCCTGCTTGGTTGGTGCCCGGCATACACGCTGTTCGGGATCAAGACCTGCAAATCGGCGAAAGCCTGACATGCTGCTCTATGACACCGCGCGGCCGAATCCGCGGGCGGTGCGCGTGGCGCTGCTGGAAAAGCGCATCACTGTGCCGTCGCACGATGTGGACGTGGACGGGGGCGAGAACCGCCGCCTGGATTTTCTTGCCTACAACCCGGGTGGCCAGGTGCCGGTGCTGGTCCTCGACGATGGTACGTGGCTGGCCGAATCGGGGGCGATCTTCCGGTATCCGGAGGAACGATACCCCGATCCGCCGCTGATCGGCCGCACGGCGGAGGAACGCGCCGTCACGCGGATGTGGCAGCGCCGGATCGAGCGGCGTATCACCGAGCCGCTCTATGCGGCGTTTCACTATGGCCCGGCGGTGGAGATGTACCGGACCCGGATGGTCGTGCTGGCAGAGTGTGCGGACGGGTTCAAGACGTTGATGCTGGATGGGATGGCGTGGCTCGATCCCCTGTTGTCGGGCGCGACCACCGTGGTCCCGGAACGGTTCACCGTCGCCGATATCGCGTTGTTCGCGGCGCTGGATTTCGCCGCCAGCATCGGCTGGCCGATGCTGGCGGGCTTGCGGCATCTGGAGCGTTGGTTTCAGGCAACGGCGGAGCGCCCAGCGACGCGTGCCAGCCTGCATCCCCATTCCGCGCAAACCGGCGTGCATTATTGAGCCGGGCCGTCGCGAACCGCGACAAGAAACCCGTGACCGACCCCAGGCCGCGGGCAGTCGGTTCGTTCGCATCTGCCATCGCCATGGCAGGGCGGGCCGGGATTCCGGAGGCTTCCGTCAGGTCGCGCGCCGAGCGGCTTGGCGCGCAGGTGTCCCGCGTCCTCGCGGGGGCCTAGAAAATCGAGCGTGGGCGGACCATGGTACGACCATATGGATAAAGGCCCGATATTCTACACGATCGGCCACTCCACCCGGTCGGTGACCGAGCTCGTGCGTCTGCTCCGGGAGGCCGGGGCCGATTGCATCGTGGATGTCCGCTCCATCCCCCGCTCGCGGACGAACCCGCAGTTCAATGCCGATACGCTTCCCGATACCTTGGCCGGCGACCAGATCGGCTATCGCCATGTCGCACGGCTCGGTGGCCTGCGCGGGCGGCGAAAGGATCAGGGCTTGTCGGAAAACGGTTTCTGGGAGAACGCCAGCTTCCGGAATTACGCCGACTACGCGGCCACGCCCGATTTTGGGACGGGCATGGCGGAGCTGTATGATCTCGGGCGCGACCATGTGTGCGCCATTATGTGCGCCGAAGCGGTATGGTGGCGCTGTCATCGCCGCATCATCGCCGACTATCTGCTCGCCGACGACCATGCAGTGTTCCACATCATGGGGCCGGGGAAGATCGAGCGCGCCAGCATGAATCCGGCCGCCACCCGGCAGCCCGATGGCACGCTGCGATACGCCGGCGCCGGCTCCTGAAGCGTGGCCAGGTCAAGCATTGACACTCCATGGCGAAAGCCCAGGAGGCTGCGGGGTGGATCGATCACGGCCCGCCACCGAACACCCGGGAGAGTCCGCATTGAAAACCGCCGTCGCCATCCGCCACGTACATTTCGAGGATCTTGGCAGCTTTGCCGTGCCGATCGAGGCTGCTGGCTACCAGGTTCGCTATCTCGACCCCGGCCTCGACGAACTGCGGGCACAGGACATCGCGGCGGCCGACCTGCTGGTGGTCCTGGGTGGCCCGGTTGGCGCCTATGAGGGCCGGCTCTACCCGATCCTGGACGAGGAACTCGGGCTGCTGCGGTGTCGACTCACGGCGGGTGCGCCGACGCTCGGCATCTGTCTGGGCGCCCAACTCATGGCCCATGCCCTCGGGGCGCGCGTTGCACCGGGTTCGGCGAAGGAGATCGGTTGGGCGCCGGTTGACCTGACGGAGGCCGGCCGGATTGGGCCGCTGCGTCACCTGGAGGGTATCCAGGTGCTGCACTGGCATGGCGATGCCTTCGACCTGCCGCTGGGCGCGAAATGCCTCGCGTCCACCGCGCCGTGTCCCAACCAGGCCTTTGCCCTCGGTCGGACGGCCCTCGGTTTTCAGTTCCACCCCGAGGCGGACGGACAGGGCTTTGAGCGGTGGCTGGTCGGACACGCCGCGGAGATTGCCAGCGTGTCGGGTCTTTCTGTCACGAAGCTTCGCGCCGATGCGCAATGTGTCGGCGCGGCGGCCGGCGCGGCTGGGCAGCGTTGCATCGCCGAGTGGCTGGCGGGCTTCGGCCTTGAAGAGAGCGAACGCCATCGAACGGCACTTGCCAACCGGACAGGCGGAGCCTAAATAGGTATTAGAGATGCCTATTATGATGCCTGCGGCCACCGAGGCGACGCCTGCCCGCCGTGCTCCGTTCGGAGCCAACCGCGAGGAGGCGTGCCGCCGGCGCCCGCCGCAGGACAGGAGAAAGGCCGCATGACCGCCACCAGCGATCGGCTGTCGCGCTGGACGCCGGCGATGTTCGCCTGTGCGCTGGTCAATCTCGGCCTCGCCCTGTTGCTCGCGGTGGGCGGCCTCGCTTGGCCCGCCGTGCCGGCGACGGCGCCGGTCAGCCTGGCGATGGTGCATCTGCTGACCATCGGCTGGTTGACCCTGCTGATGTTCGGCGCGCTGTTCCAGTTCGTTCCGGTGATCACCAGCCGCAAGCTGCCGAGCCAGACCTTGCCGCTGCTCACCCTGATCGGGATCGAATGCGGCCTGGCGTTGATGGTCGGCGGGTTCTGTGCCCTCGGCCGCAGTGCCTGGGCGGGGCTGCTGCTGCCGATCGGAGGAGGGCTGGTGATCGGCGCGCTGCTGGTGGGCGGCGCCACCTTGCTGGTGCCGCTGGCGGCCAAGCGGCCGGTGTCGCTCAGCGCGCGGTTCGTCCTCGCCGGGCTCGGGTTCCTGCTGCTCACGATCCTGTTGGGTCTGAGCTTCGCGCTCGCGCTGACGGTGCCGGCCACCGTCCCGGCGCTGGCGCCGTTGTTGGCGGATGGCGTGGCCTACCACGCCCTGGCCGGGCTCGGCGGCTGGTTCACCCTGACCGCGATCGGCGTCTCCTACGAATTGTTGCCGATGTTCATGCTGGCCCCGCACGAGCGCGGGGCGCTCGGCGCCGCGGTGCTGTGGGTCGGGGTGGGCGGGTTCCTGGCCGCGGTGGCGGCCGGCGTGGCCGCGACCGTCTGGCCCGCCGGTTGGCTTGCGGCGCTGGAGCCGGCGGGGCGGGGCGTCATCGTGCTGGCGCTCGGGCTCTATCTCGCCGACGTGGTGCTTCTGTATCGCAGTCGGCGGCGGCGGCAGATCGAGCTGCACAACCGCGCGGCGATCGGCGCCTTTGTCGCCCTCGGGCTCGCCGTGCTGCTCGCCGTCGGCGCGGTCGCCACCGATCGGCTGGCGGCCCTGGCGCCGAGCCTCGTGCTGCTGGTGCTGCTCGGCTGGCTGAGCGGGCTCGGGCTGACCCAGCTCTACAAGGTCGTCGCGTTCCTGTCGTGGCTGTCGCGTTACGGCGGCCGGCTCGGCCGCGGTCCGGTGCCGCTTGTGCAGGACTTGGTGAATGAGCCGAGGGCCGCCAGCTTCTTCGTGCTCTATTTCGCGTCGGTCGCGGTCGCCGCCGGCGCCGCCGCGTTCGGCCTGGCCGACGTGATCCGCGCCGCGTTGGCGTTCGCCCTGCTCGCGGTCCTGCTGCTGGCGCGAGAATACGCCCGCGCCTGGCGCGCGGTCTATGCGCGCGCGGCCCCTGCGGCCGTGCCCCGTTCCCCCACCATTCCTGGTCCGGAAGGAGTCCCCCGATGACCCAAACCGCTCCCCGCACGCTTGACGTGCGCCCCGAGCTGCGCGCCGGCGGCGAGCCGTTCCCGCGCATCATGCAGGCGGTCGCAAGCCTCGAACCCGGCCAGACGCTGCGCCTGCTGGCGACCTTCGAGCCCATCCCGCTCTATGCCGTGCTCGGCCGCAAGGGCCTGGCGCATCGTGCGATCCATCATGGTGAAGAGGACTGGGAAATCCTGTTCACCCCGGAGGCGTCGGCCGCGCCCGCACCGCCCCCGCCGCGGCCGGCATCCGGTGGCCACGTTGGCGATGGGGCCGGCTGGCTGGCGCCGAAACAAAGCCTCGACAACCGCGGGCTGCAACCGCCGGAGCCGATGGTGCGCATCCTCTCGGCGCTGGAACAACTTGCCCCGGGCGAGGTGATCGAGGCGTGGAACGATCGCGAGCCGCTGCTGCTCTATCCCGAGCTGGAAGCACGCGGCGCAGCGATCCAGGTGCGCCAGGAGGTCGCCGGCGTGCGGCTGCTGATCCGGCGTGGGGGCTGAGGCGATGGACGCGGCCGCGACCCCGCTCACGGAAACCGCGCTGCGCGATGCGCTGCACGACGTGATCGATCCCGAGCTTGGCTACAACATCGTCGATCTTGGCCTGGTGTACGGCATCGGGATCGCGGGCGGGCTGGTGGATGTGACGATGACGATGACCACGCCCGGCTGCCCGGCGCAGGACTACATCGTGGGGGGCGTGGAGCGCCGGCTGGCCGATGAACCCGGTGTGACCGGGGTGTTCGTCACCGTGGTCTGGACCCCGGAGTGGTCGCCACGGCGGATGTCGGCGGAGGCGAAGGCGCATTTTCGCATCCGCGAGGAGGGCGAATGACCGCGCCCGATACCGTCACGGATGCGGTCGGCGGCCTCAACCGCCTGCTGGTCCTGGCGTTGCTCGCGCTCGCCCGCGCCGGCGCCGCCGAGGAGGCCTGCCGTATCGCCGCACGCGGCTGGTCCCTGCTGCGCCACCAGCACGCACGGGAAGCGGAACGGCTGACCGCGGCGCTGCACACCCTGACCCGCGAGGTCAGGCTTGATCCCCCCAACCAAGGAAACACAGACCATGAGTGAAATTCGCGTCCTGGACGTGCGCACGCTGGTGCCCGCGGAGCGGCATCGGCGGATCTTCGCCACCTACGAGGCACTCGCGGTCGGCGCGAAATTCGAGCTGGTGAACGACCACGATCCGAAGCCGCTCTACTACCAGTTCGACGCCGAGCATCACGGCGCCTTCTCCTGGCGCTACCTGGAGCAGGGACCGGAGGTCTGGCGCGTGGAGATCGGGCGTGTCGGTTCCACATCGAGAGGGACGCGATGACCTACGTCGTCACCGAAGCGTGCATCAAGTGCAAATACATGGACTGCGTCGAAGTGTGTCCGGTGGATTGCTTCTATGTCGGGGAGAATATGCTCGTCATCCACCCGGATGAATGCATCGACTGTGGTGTTTGTGAACCAGAATGTCCGGCGGAAGCCATCGTGCCGGACAGCGACGCCCAGGCTTCGGCCTGGGCGGAGCTCAACCGAACTTATGCGCAGCAATGGCCAAATATCACCCGCAAGGGTGAAGCGCCCGCCGACGCCGATGCGTGGAAGGCGATCCCCGACAAGTACCGACGTTTCTTCTCGCCGAAACCGGGCGAGGAGGGCCGATGACGCGAATGCCCGGACGCGACCGGTCTGCTGCGGGCAACGGGCCATGAGCGATACATAGAGAGTGGTGGCAGATGATGACGACTTCCGGCACGACGCAGCGCTACGTGGATATCCCGCGCGCCCCGTCCGAAGAGCGGGCGGTTCAGGAGCGGCTGCACGATTTCCAGGAGATTGCGGCGCGGTTCAGCGAAGAAGAAGCACGCCGGCAGGCGTCTCGCTGCGAGCAATGCGGCGTGCCGTATTGTCATGTCTATTGTCCGCTGCACAACAACATCCCGGACTGG
>DATKQI010000292.1:0-4723 GCA_035532755.1 Acetobacteraceae bacterium | reverse complement strand
TGACGGAAGCCGGCGTGCAGACCGGGCCGGGCGGGGCGGTGATCGTGGATGACGAGATGCGCAGTTCCGTCCCGCATATCTATGCGATCGGCGACGTGACGGACCGGCTGAACCTCACCCCGGTCGCCACCGCCGAGGGCCACGCCCTGGCGGACACGCTGTTCGGCGGCAGGCCGCGCGGCGTGTCGCTCGACAACGTGCCGAGCGCGGTGTTCAGCGCCCCGCCGATCGCGACCGTGGGGCTGAGCGAGGAGAAGGCGGCGCTGCGCGGGCCGGTGGACATCTACCTCACCCGCTTCTCCGCCCTGCGCCACACGCTCACCGGGCGGAAACGGAAGACCCTGATGAAGCTGGTGGTGGACCAGGCGAGCCAGCGCGTGGTGGGCGCCCATATGCTGGGCGAGGACGCGCCCGAGATCGTGCAGGGGCTGGCGATCGCCATCGGCATGGGGGCGACCAAGGCGGATTTCGACCGCACCATCGGCATCCACCCCACGGCGGCGGAGGAATTCGTGACCCTGCGCACGCGCACCCGGGTTGCGGGCGCAGCACAGGCGGCCGAGTAGCGCGGCGACCCGTTTCGGTGGATAACTGCGGGCAGGCGCGCCCACCGGCCGCCTGCCGCCTTCCGGCCCCTCCATCAGGCCGGGCGCGGCGCAGGAGGAAAGCACAATGACGTCTCCCGGCATCACTTCTTCCCAGACCCAGGGCACCCAGGCCCAGGGCACCCAGACATGGAGCCCCGAGAGCTGGCGCGCCCGGCAGGCCCGGCAGTTGCCGACCTATCCGGACCCGGCGCGGCTCGCCGAGGTCGAGGCACGGCTGCGGCGGTATCCGCCTTTGGTGTTCGCCGGCGAGGCCCGGCGGCTGAAGGCGGCACTCGGCCGCGCGGCGGAGGGGCGCGCCTTCGTGCTGCAGGGCGGGGCGTGCGCCGAGAGCTTCGGCGATTTCACCGCGAACATCATCCGCGACACCTTCCGCGTGCTGTTGCAGATGGCGGTGGTGCTGACCTTCGGCGGATCGGTTCCGGTGGTGAAGCTCGGCCGCATGGCCGGCCAGTTCGCGAAGCCCCGCAGTTCCGATACCGAGACGGTGAACGGCGAGACGCTGCCGAGCTATCGCGGCGACAACATCAACGGCCCCGAATTCACCGCCGCGGCCCGGGTGCCGGACCCGGTGCGGATGGAAACCGGCTACTTCCAATCCGCCGGCGCGCTGAACCTGCTGCGCGCCTTCGCCACCGGCGGCTATGCCGACCTGCACGAGGTGCACCGCTGGAACCTCGGCTTCGTGGAGCGCAGCCCGCTTGCCGAGCGCTACCAGGGCCTGGGCTCCCGCATCGACGAAACGCTCGCCTTCATGGCGGCGTGCGGGCTGACCGGGGAGACGATTCCCCAGATCAAGGAGACCGATTTCTACACCAGCCACGAGGCGCTGCTGCTGCCCTATGAGCAGGCGCTGACCCGTGTCGATTCCACGTCCGGCGACTGGTATGCCTGTTCCGCCCATTTCCTGTGGATCGGCGACCGCACCCGTCAGCCGGACGGGGCGCATGTGGAGTTCATGCGCGGGGTGAAGAACCCGATCGGCATGAAGGTGGGGCCGAGCATGGACCCCGACGAGCTGGTGCGGCTGATCGACATCCTGAACCCGGCCGACGAACCCGGCCGGCTGACGCTGATCTGCCGCATGGGCGCCGACAAGGTCGCCGCCAAGCTGCCGCCGCTGCTGCGCGCGGTGAAGCGGGCCGGCAGCCGCGTGCTGTGGCTGTGCGACCCGATGCACGGCAACACCATCTCCACCGCCGCCAATGTGAAGACCCGCAGCTTCGATGCCATCCTTTCCGAGGTGCGCGGCTTCTTTGACGCGCATGCGGCCGAAGGCACCTGGGCCGGCGGCGTGCATGTGGAGATGACCGGGCAGGACGTGACCGAGTGCGTGGGCGGCGCCCACCGGCTGACGGAGGCCGACCTCGGCGCCCGCTACGAAACCTTCTGTGACCCGCGGCTGAACGCCGAGCAATCCCTGGAACTCGCCTTCCTCGTGGCGGAGGAGCTGAAGGCCCGGCGGGACCCATCGAGCCGCAGCCCGGCCATCGCCGCGCAATGACCGCGGACGGCGCAGCCTTGGACGGCGGGATGGCCGATCAGGGCGGGATCGACCCCGCCGGGATCACCGCGCATACGGATGCGTATTTCAACCGCACGCGCCAGGTGGTCGCCCGCTTCGGGGACAAGCGCGTGACCTATGCGGTGTTCCTCCGCCGCCCGGTGGTGTCGGCGCCGGCGCTGATGCTGGACTGGTTGCGGCGGGTGGCGGCCGCGCGGGGGACGGAATTCGACCTCGACCTGACGCATGAGGAGGGAAGCTGGGTCGGCGCGGGCGAACCGCTGATCTACATCACCGGACGCTTCACCGAACTGACCGACCTCGAGACGCTGTTTCTGCAGAAGCTGGGCGCGCCCTGCGTTGCCGCCCACAACGCCTACCAGATGTGCGCGGTGCTGCCGAACGTTGCGTTCCTGGCGATGGAGGCGCGGCACTGCGCCGGGGCCGAGATGCAGGAGATGATGGCCTATGCCGCCGCGGTGGGCAGCCGGGCGGCGCAGCGCGAGGGAGCCAAGGGGTTCATCGGCAACGCGAACGACGCGACCGCGCATTATTTCGGCGCGCCCGCCGGTCGCGGGACGATGCCGCATGCCCTGATCGGCTACGCCGGGACGACGTTGCGGGCCGCCGAAATGTTCCACGAGACCTTCCCGAACGAAGACCTGACCGTTCTGGTGGATTATTTCGGGCGCGAGATCAGCGACGCGCTGGCGGTGTGCGCCCGCTTCCCCGCGCTGGCCGCGGCGGGCCGGCTTTCCGTGCGGCTCGACACGCATGGCGGCCGCTTCATCGAGGGGCTAGACCCCGCGGAAAGCTACGCGGTGCTGGAACGCCACGTGCCCGGCGCGATCCGTCGCTATCGCAGCGAGACGGAGCTTCGCTACCTTGTGGGTACCGGCGTTTCCGCCGCTGCCATCTGGCGCACGCGCGAGGCGCTGGATGCGGCCGGCTTCCCGAAGGTGCGCATCATCGCCTCCTCCGGCTTCGGCGTGGACAAGTGCCGGGTGATGGCGGACGCGAAAGTACCGGTGGACGTGATCGGCACCGGCAGCTTCATCCCAGAAGCCTGGAACGAGACGTATGCCACCGCCGACATCGTGGATTATGATGGCAAACCTATGGTGAAGCTGGGGCGGGAGTTTCTGCTGCGGCGGAACGGGGCGCGGCAGCGGGCGGGGAAGTGATGGGGGAATCGTGATACTTCCACGATTTGGTAGTGTCTTGACCTGAAGTTCGGCAACGAGTGTGACATGGAAACTTATACTGGATTTGTGCACCATAAAAGCCATATCATTTTCTACGAGGCAGGGCGGGGCCGTAATTCGTGCATTGCACAACAGCGGTCTGTCCCGAACGCGTCCAAATAGGCATGATCTGGAGTGCGCCCTGTTGCTCTACGCAGCGCAGCAGGTTTCATATCGGAGAGAGAGAATGGGCAGCGACGCATATCTCCAAATCAGCTTTCCTGGTATGTCGCCATGGCACGTCGAGAGGGTCCTTGGGGAGGAGGGAGTGGTAATAGGCTATCAGATCACCCGCACCCAGATTGCCGCGATGACGATGCCGGGCATCGGAAACGAGCACAAGCTCGATGATATTCGCCAAAGCTTCGAGAAACGCGCCAAGTTTCTAAATGATACCGCTGAGCCCCTTGTTCTCCCAAAGATCGGCTGATGGCGAAGCTGTCCGCTCCGAGACTGAGGGAGGAGTATCGATGCTCTACGAAACGCTAAATGACACCCGATCGCGGGACCATACGTCTAGGACACTACCTACGATTTCCGGTGGTCTGTATCGTGCGCCGGGCCAATGGGCCGTGGCGCACCAAACAAAGACTTCTGCCAACCAGCAGAAGTACTGACGTCTCCATCCGTCGTGCCCGCGCAGGCGGGCACCGAGGCCCGCCATCCGGGCGACTGGGTGAGACTCCTGGATTCCCGCTTTCGCGGGAATGACGGCAGTGGGCAGCACTTTCGCCGATTGACGGTATGCCGACGATCATTCTTCACGACCATCGGCATGAAAAGCCCGAAGCGTGACGCGCCGGGCCTTCCATCTGATGCCAACCGGCCGACGTGCTGCATCTCCCTCCGTCATGCCGGCGGAGGCCGGCATCCAGGCTCGCGCGCCCCGGTGCATCGGGAGCCCTGGATTCCCGCCTTCGCGGGAATGACGGTTATAGCTCAGCATTTTCACCGGCTTGTTTCAGAACTTCAGCTTCGCATACAGCCCCTTCGCGTTGGCGGGATCCACACGCTGCGTCGGCACCGTGACGGTCTTCGCCACCGAGGATGCGCAATCGATCAGCACCTGCTTCGCGATATGCAGCGCCTGGGCCGCGCCCGTGGGATAGACGTAGGTGGCGGCCCACTGCCCTTCCGCCACCGCGCGGATGCCGCCGGCCGGGCCGGGCAGACCGTCGGTGCCGATTATCTTCACCTGGCCGAGCTTGCCCGCCCCCTTCGCGGCGATGTAGGCGCCCGCCGCCGCCAGATCGTTGCTGGTGTAGACCAGCTTGATGTCGGGGTGGGCCTGCAGCATCGCCGAGAACACGGTGACGGCCTTGTCTTCCATCCAGTCCACCGGCTGCACGCCGACGACCTTCAGTTTCGGG
>DATKQI010000291.1:0-19374 GCA_035532755.1 Acetobacteraceae bacterium | reverse complement strand
CTGCGATGGCCGGGCGCGCGCAGCATGGAGCGGAACTGCACGACATGAGAGAGGCGCGCCCCGCGCGCGCGCAACCACGCATCGAGCGCGGCGGGCAGCAGGGCGGAGCCGGTTTCGACCGAGAGATCCCCGCCCAGGATGCGCCGGCCATCCTGCGCGAGCCCCCCGGCAATGGAGGCGCGCAGCGAGCCGACGGCGGCGATGACCGCGACGCCGAGGGCAAGGCAGGCAAGCACGATGCGCAGCCCGCGCAGGCCGCCGCGCATCTCCCGCCGGGCGATCCGCAGCGCGAGGCGCGGGCCGGGCGGGGCCATTCCTATTGGGTCGGGCGCCGGCGGTGGCGCCAGCGATTCCAGACGAACCATGCGAAGCCCAGCACCAGAACGGCGAGGACCACGAGATCAAGCCGGCTCATCACCGCACGCAGCCGCGGATCGCTGTCCCATTTCTGGCCGAGCTTCATGCCGATGAAGGCGAGCAGGAAGCAGAACGGCCAGGAGCCGACGAAGGTGTAGATGTGGAAACGCCATTGCGGCATGCGGGCGATGCCGGCCGGCAGCGCGATGAAGGTGCGCACCACCGGCAGCAGCCGCGCGACGAGAACGGTGATGGAGCCGAAGCGGGCGAAATACCGCTCCACCCGGTCCAGCTCCGCAGCACTCAGCAGCACGTAGCGGCCCCAGCGCAGCACCGCCGGGCGGCCGCCGAAATTGCCCACTGCATAGGCGATGGCCGAGCCGACGTTGCAGCCGATCGCCCCGGCGGTGGCCACCAGGAACAGGTTGAACCGGCCGGTGAACGCGAGATAGCCCGAGAAGGTCATGATGATTTCGGAGGGCAGCGGGATGCAGGCGGATTCGATCGTCATCAGCGCCACGATGCCGAGGTAGCCGCCGGCCGAGATGGTGGCGATGATGAAGGCGGCGAGCGAGGCGACGATGCCCTGGGTCAATGATGCGTTCCGGTGCCGGGGAGGTAAGTGGGCGCTACAGCGCCAGTTCCACGCAGACGGGCACATGGTCCGAGGTTTGCGCCCAGTCCCGCGCGTCCTTCAGGATCGTCTGCCGCTTCAGCGCGCCCGTGAGGTCCCGGCTGACCCAGACGTGATCGAGCCGCCGGCCGCGGTCCGAGGCGCGCCAATCGCGGTTGCGGTAGCTCCACCACGTGAACAGCTTCTGCGGCTCCGGCACGAAGTGGCGCACCGCATCGGTGAAGCAGGTTTCCCGCCATGCCGTGAGCCCCGCGGTTTCCGGCGGGGTGTGGGAGACGATGCCGAGCAGCTGTTTGTGGTTCCAGACATCGTGCTCCAGCGGGGCGATGTTGAGGTCCCCCACCAGCACGGTGCGGGCGAGGTGCGCACGCTGGGCGAACCAGTCCGCCGCTTCGGCCACGAAATCGAGCTTGTGGGCGAATTTCGGGTTGGCCTTCGGGTCCGGGATGTCTCCGCCCGCCGGGACGTAGAAATTATGCACCGTGACCGCCCCGCCCGGCGCATCGACATCCACCGCAAGGTGCCGGCAATCCTGCTTGCCGCACCAGTCCCGCGTGTCGGCATGCGGGGCGATGGGCAGGCGGGAGAGGATGGCCACACCGTTGTAGCCCTTCATCCCGCGCCAGGCGGCATGCGGGTAGCCCACGGCGGCGGGCAGTTCCTCGGGGAACAGCGGGTCCGGCACCTTGGTTTCCTGCAGGCAGATCACATCCGGCTTCAGGGCGGCCACGAGGCTTTTCAGCAGGCCCTGGCGCAGCCGCAGGGAGTTGATGTTCCAGGTGGCAATGCGGAGGGGCCGGGCCATGGGATCAGCCGATCCGCACGGAAACGCTGCCCACGCCCTCGACCCGGCCTTCCAGCAGGTCCCCGCGCACCGTGGCGGCGACCCCTTCGGGCGTGCCGGTGAAGATGAGGTCCCCCGGGGCGAGGCGGACGAGGCGGGAGAGATAGGCGATGGTTTCCGGCACCGACCAGATCATCTTCGACAGGTCCGAGCTTTGTCGCACCGCCCCGTTCACCTTCAGCTCGATGGTGCCCTTCTCCGGATGGCCGATGCGGGCGGCGGGGGCGAGTTCGCCGATGGGGGCGCCGTGGTCGAAGCCCTTGCCCATGTCCCACGGCTTGCCTTCCTTCTTGGCCTGGCCCTGGAGGTCCCGCCGCGTCATGTCCAGGCCCGCGGCGTAGCCCCAGACGTGGCTGAGCGCATCGGCCTCGGCGATGTCGGCCCCGCCGGTGCCCAGCGCGACGACCAGTTCCATCTCGTGATGCAGGTCCTGCGTCATCGGCGGGTAGGGCATTGGCGCGCCGGCGACGACCAGGGCATCGGCCGGCTTCATGAAGAAGAACGGCGCCTCCCGCGGGGGGTCTCCGCCCATCTCGCGCGTGTGGGCGGCGTAGTTGCGGCCGACGCAGAAGATGCGCCGTACCGGGAAGGCGCCGCCGCCAAGAACGGGCACGGCGGCGGTGACGGGCGGGGCGATGACGAAATCGGACATGAGGGATCCTGCGCGGGGGAGGGCCGGCGGAGGTTATAGGGGTTGGGGGGCGGCGTTAAGGGGAGGAACGTGGGGAGTGATGCGGTTACCCCAACTCCATTGCTAACGCATCGTCCTGATGACGCTATCGGCCATCTCCATGAATAGGCGCCGATCACTGCTGCCTTGAACCCGCTCGCACAGGCAGATTTACAGTTCGATCGGAAAACACGATCGGCGAAACTCTAACCGCCTTCTTAGTTAGGCTCCAAACGCAAGGGAAATCAATCCGCCACCGCCGCCAGCCGAGACCGTCCCCCAACCGCGATCCGATCCGCCACCGCCGCCCCGAACGTCTTGAACACCGCGCGCGAGAGCGCATCCGTCTCGAAATCGTACTCCGGGTGCCATTGCAACCCCACGGCGAAGCCGCGGGCCGGGCCGGCGGGGGCGGGCAGCACGCGCACGGCTTCGATCGTGCCATCCGGCGCGGTGGCTTCGGCGACGAGGCCGGGGGCCAGGCGGTCGATGCCCTGGTTGTGCAGGGAATTGACGGCAATCGTCGTCGCCCCCGCGAGGCGGTGCAGCCAGGTGCCGGGGATGATGCGCACCGTGTGCGCCTTGCCGGTGCGGACCTTGGCGGAGGGCTGCAGCGGGGTGGAATGGTCGATATGGCCGGGCAGGTCCTGCAAGCGCTGGTGCAGGCTGCCGCCAAGGGCGACGTTCAGCTCCTGCAAGCCGCGGCAGATCGCGAGCAGGGGAACGCCGGCGGCGATGGCCGCGCGGATCAGCGGCAGCGTGGTGCCGTCGCGCCAGGGGTCTTCCGGGGTGCCTTCCTGGTGCGGCGGGCCGTCGTACAGGCTGGGCTGCACGTTGGAGCGGCTGCCGGTGAGGATGATGCCGTCCAGCCGGGAGACGAGGGTGGCCACATCCGCCTGCTCCCCGTTCGCGGGCACCAGCACCGGCACGCCGCCCACAACCAGATCGACGGCGCGGATATAGGTGTCAGACGCGGCGTGGTTCGGCGTTCCGAAGATGCCGAATTGCTTGGAGCAGCAGGAAATGCCCACCAGCGGCTTCATGATGCAGTGCATCATCCTTCATTATGGCAGGAATATGAAGGGGGTTTTGCGGTCTTTTGCAAAAACCTACCCATTCCCGCCCCCGGTGTTCAGCGGCGGGACGTATTTGAACAGGCTCTGCTTGAAGGTGCCGCCGAGTTCGGCGTTGTAGAGGCTCACCCGCGTCTGCCTGCCTTGCGCATCCAGCACGATCCATTGGCGCAGCGCCAGCGGGTGGTCGGCGAAGACCAATGTCAGACTGCCCTGGCCGGGGTTCTTCGTGCGCACCAGGGTGAGCTGGATCTGCCCGGGGTCCCGCTGCACGTGCGTCACCGTCACGTCGCCGGAGAGTTGCAGATTGGCTTGCAGCAGCAGGCCGAGCGGGGTGGCGGAGAGGAACAGGTTGGTCGTCTGGTCCAGTTGGTAGTCGTGATAGACCAGCAGCCCGTGGCCGGCGACCAGCAGCAGCCGCGTCGGCGGATCGTACTGGAAGCGCATCCGGCCCGGCCGGTCCAGCCACGCGGTGCCGCCGCTGGTCGAGCCATCGGGCGCGATCTGCAGGAACTGCGCCTTCAGCGTGCGGATGCCGTTCAGGTAGGTCTGCACCCGCGCTATGTCCGCCTGATCCTGCGGGGAGAGCGCGGGCGGGGTTTGCGCGATGGCGGGCGCGGCGAAGCCGGCGGCGGCCAAGGCGGGAAGCAGGGCGAGAAGCGCGCGACGGTTCATGGAGCAGGATGTGGCATCCGGGCGCGGGTTTTGAAAGACACGAAGCCGATGGCCGGGTTGCGGGAAACGGGGGGGCTACTCGGCCGCCGCCAGGGCTCCTGGCGCCGCGGCCAGCGGCCGCAACTCCTCCGGCCTGTCCGGGAAGGCGAGCGCGCAGCCCAGCGTGACCAGGCCGAACGCGGCCAGCACCAGCGTGACGGCGGCGACGCTGCCGGTGCGCTGGTCGAGGAAGCCCACCAGCGGGGCGGCGACGGTGGCGCCGAGGAAGCCGACGAAGAAGCGCACCGAATACATTCGCGCGCGCATGGGCGGCGAAATGTAGCGCGCCGTCATCGTCTCGTTCACCGTCACCTGCCCGAACACCGAGGCGGCGACGAGGCCCGCCACCGGCAGCGCGAGCCAGCCGCGCGCGAAGGACAGGGCGGCCAGTGCCGCCACCATGGTGAACGCCATCGGCAGGAACACGCGCTTCAACGTGGTGCGATCCAGATGCCGCCCCACGGTGAACTGCGTGGCCGCGCCGCACAGCGTGACCAGGAAGGCGAGCGCGCCGACCAGCGGCAGGAGGGACGTGTTGCCGGCCAGCCGCTCGGCCATCAGCTTCGGCAGCAGGATGGTGAAGGCGTTGAACACGAGGCCGGAGACGGCGGCGATGAGCAGCAGCACGACCATCGCCCGGCGCACCACCGCCGGCGGGATGGCGGGGAACGGCCGCGCGCCCACGGCCATGCCGTGGTTCACCACACGCTCCCGCAGCCAGAACAGGCCGATCGTGGTGCACAGCGCCCCCGGGGCGATGAAGGCGATGCGCCAGCCGCCGTGGGCCGCGAGGAAGGCGGTGACGACCGGGGCGAGGGCGGTGCCGAGGTTGCCGAACACGCCGTTCACGCCCACCGCACTCCCCACCCGGTCCCCGGCCGCATCGACCAGCATGGCGGTGCCGATCGGGTGGTAGATCGCGGCGAACAGGCCGATGGTGGCGAGGCCGGCGGCCAGCCCCACCGGGCCGGTGGCGAGGCCGGTGGCCATCATCGAGAGGCCGGTGCCGAGGAAGAACGTGCTCATCAGCGTCTTGCGGCCAAGACGGGCGGCGAGCCACCCCTGCGGCAGCGCGCCGATGCCGTAGAGCAAGAACATGCCGGTGGCGAGCGCGAGGATGGGGCCGTAGCTGCCGCCGAACGCCCCGCCCGTGATGGCCATGGCCAGCACCGCCGTGGGCAGGATCAGCAGGCAGTAATGGGTGAGGCCGTGGGCGGCGTTGATGAACACGATCTCACGGCGCGGGTTCGCGGGCATGTAGCGGTTCCTTCCCAGCGGCGGGAGTGTAACGGCCCAAGCTGAAGGTTGCAGCATCAGCGATGGGCAAGGCGGACCAGCTCCGCGCGAATGCCGCCGGCATCGGCCACCGGGGCGGACCAGGGGATGCGGCGGACGGCCTCCCCGCGGGCGAGGTCGCAGCCATCGACATCGGCGGCCGCCATGCGCCAGCCGATGCCGTCGCCCGCGATCCGGTCCAGCGCATCGGCGTGGTCCGCGTTGCAATGGGCGAGGATGGCGGGTTCGGCGGCGGTGATGGCGGCCACGGCGGCGGGGTCGGGCAGCAGGTCCGCCAGGGGCAGGCGGTGGGCGCGGGCGAAGCCGCCGACGAACAGCGCGCCGCCGATGCGCAGCCGCCACAGCGTGAAATCGGCGAAACCGGCGTAGAAGCCGGCGTAGGGGTGGCGGGCGACCCAGCGCGCCTTCAGTGCCGCATCCGGCTCCGGTTCGGCCACGCCGGTGAGGGTGAGGCGCGGGGCGGTCTGCGGGTTCGCATCCGCCGGCTCGCCCATCACCAGCAGGGCGCAGCGCGGATCGGCGCGCAGGTGCCGCGTATGCTCCGACAGGCCGGAGAGCAGGAGCAGCACCGACAGATCCGGCGCCGGCGCGGGCGTGACCAGGGCGGCGAAGGGCTGGCCGGCCGTGCTGGTGGCCAGCGTGGCGGAGCGGGCGGCGCGCAACAGCAGGCGGGCCTCCCATGCAAGGGCGGGGGCGGAATCGGAGGCTGGCGGCCGCTGTGCCATATTTCGTTCACCCCCCGTCCGCATTGCGCCACAATGGAGGGCTACATTGCTTCACCATGCAAGGGAACGATCGACAGGCCATGAAACAGACCATCGTGCTCGTGGACGACGACCGCAACATCCTGACCAGCGTTTCGATGACGCTGGAGCAGGAGGGATTCCAGGTCCGCACCTTCACCGACGGGGAAAGCGCGCTGCAGGGGCTGACGGCGCGGCCGGCCGACCTTGCGGTGCTGGACATCAAGATGCCGCGGATGGACGGGATGGAGCTGCTGCAGCGGCTGCGCCAGCGCAGCGCCATGCCGGTGATCTTCCTCACCAGCAAGGACGAGGAGGTGGACGAGCTGATGGGCCTGCGCCTGGGGGCGGACGACTACATCACCAAGCCCTTCAGCCAGCGCCTGCTGATCGAGCGCATCCGCGCCCTGCTGCGCCGCAACGAGGCCGGGCGGGCCGAGGGCTCGGGCGCGGTGCCCACCGGGGTGCTGGCGCGCGGGGACCTCACGCTGGACGAGACGAAGCACCAGTGCCTGTGGCGCGCCAACGACATCCAGCTCACCGTGACGGAGTTCCTGCTGGTGAAGGCGCTGGCGGCGCGGCCGGGGATGGTGAAATCCCGCGACCAGCTCATCGACGCGGCCTATGGCGAGAACATCTACGTGGACGACCGCACGATCGACAGCCACATCAAGCGGGTGCGGAAGAAGTTCCGGGCGATCGACGAGGAGTTCAACCAGATCGAAACGCTCTACGGAATCGGCTACCGCTACAAGGAGGGGTGATGCCGGACGGGGCCAGCCCGACCCGGATCGAGGCGCCGGCCGCCGAGAGCCATCCAGGGTGGCCCCGGCTCGTCTCGCCGCTGATGCGGCGCATCCTGCTGGTGAACGCACTGCCGCTCGCCCTGCTGGTCGCCGCCCTGCTGTATCTGGACCAGTACCAGGGCGGGCTGCTCCAGGCGGAGGTGACGGCGCTGCGGGAGCAGGCGCGCATCTATGCCGGGGCGCTGGGGGAAAGTGCGGTCCATGAAGCCACCCCCAACCATCCGCAACTGGTGCCCGACCTCGCCCGCCCGCTGCTGTACCGGCTGGCCGAGCCCACCCCCTATGCCCGCGCGCGGCTGTTCGCGCCGGATGGGCAGGTGATCGCCGACAGCCATATCCGCCAGGGACCGGGCGGGGCGATCATCACCGAGCCGCTGCCGCCCGCGGCCCATCGCGGCGCCGTGCTTGGGGCAGTGGGGTGGCTGTACGATCAGGCGCTGGCGCTGCTGCCGCATGCCTCCACAACCCCGGTGCTGGACGCGACCTCGGCCGCCGCCGGCATCGACTGGCAGCCCAACCTGAAGGCCGAGCTGCAACTGGGCGCGGGCGGGCGCGGCAAGCAGATGCCGCCCTACATCCGCCGCACCAAGGACGGGCGGCTGCTGGTGACGGTGGCCGAACCGGTGGTGAGCGCGCGGCAGGTGGTGGGCGTGGTACTGCTGACGCGCGATGCCCAGCAGGTGGACAATTCGCTGTTCGCCGTGCGCATCTCCATCCTCGGGCTGTTCATGCTCGCCCTCGTGCTGACGGTGCTGCTGTCGTGGTATCTCTCGCGCACCATCGCCCGGCCGATCCTGCATCTGGCCAACGCGGCGGAACGGATGCGGGAGGGGCGCGGGCGGGCGGGCGCGGTTTCCGCGGCACTGCTCGACCGGGGCGACGAGATCGGGCTGCTGGCGCATGCGCTGACCGATTCCGCCGCGGCGCTGTGGACGCGGATGGACGCGATCGAGCGGTTCGCGGCCGATGTGGCGCACGAGATCAAGAACCCGCTGTCCTCCATCCGCAGCGCGATCGAGACGCTGCGGCGGATCGAGGATGCGGGGCAGCGGCAGCGGCTGCTCGCCATCATCGGCGAAGACGTGGGGCGGCTCGACCGGCTGATCAGCGACATCTCCGACGCGTCGCGCGTCGATGCCGAACTGTCGCGCACGCCGGCCGAGCCGGTCGATGTGGCGCCGATGGTCGCCGCACTTGCCGAAATCGACACGGCGACACGGGTGGAGGGCGACCCGCATGTCGTGGTGGATGCGCCGGCCACCGGCCTCGTCGTGCAGGCAGTGGAGGGGCGGCTCGTGCAGGTGCTGCGCAACCTGCTGGCCAATGCCCGCTCGTTCAGCCCCTCCGAAGGCCGGATATTCCTCCGCGCGCGGGAAACCGGCGGCGTGGTCGAGGTGGCGGTGGAGGACGAAGGCCCCGGCATCCCCGACGGCAAGCTGGAGCACATCTTTGACCGCTTCTATTCCGAGCGCCCGGAAGGCGAGCGCTTCGGCCAGCATTCCGGCCTCGGCCTGTCGATCAGCCGGCAGATCGTCCAGGCGCTGCGCGGGCGGATCGCGGCCGAGAACCGGCGCGATGCAGACGGGCGTATTCTGGGGGCCCGCTTCGTCGTTCGACTGCCGAAATTCTGACGGAACCAAATTCGCGCGCATGCCCTGACAGCGCCGGCGCCCCATGGTTATCTGCACGCGGGACGCGTGAAGCTCGCCGCGACATATCGCGGTGGTAGCCGGCATGCGAAAGCAGGGAGGATCGCCGATGAGCAAGGACACCCCGGAAGGGGCGACGCCGCTTGGCAGCAAGCTCTATATCTTCAAATCCAAATCCAACAGCACCGACTGCCTGATCTCGGCCCATGGCGGCTACTACAAGGGCACCAGCACGTTCACCGTGGCGACAGGAGTGGAGGTCATCTTCTACGGCGTGCACGGCAACGTGCTGCAGGACCCCGGCGTGCGGCTGATCGACTATGCGGCGAAGCCGGTGCAGACCATTCCGAACCCGCAGGACGGCCGGCAATGCCTGAACTACGTCCTGTCGAAATACCAGGGTTCGCACGGCGGCTCCCCGGGCAAGCCGGCCGAGACCTACGAGAAAATTAAGAACCGCGTGAAATTCAACGACGACACTCTTTCGGAACGGTTCACCAAGCTGACCACCACGCAGAAGCCGAAGGAAGGCGAGATCATCCTGAAGTCGATCCTGGCCTACAAGACGATGAGCGT
Source organism: Acetobacteraceae bacterium (assembly GCA_035532755.1). Classification (GTDB taxonomy): domain Bacteria; phylum Pseudomonadota; class Alphaproteobacteria; order Acetobacterales; family Acetobacteraceae; genus DATKQI01. The sequence continues at coordinate 10,012 of DATKQI010000291.1, read as the reverse complement.
GGTGACGATCCGCAACCGTTGGTTCCTGTCCAACGGCGACGTGTATCTGAAGGACGCGATCGAGGAGGTGCGCAAGGCCCTGCCGGGGATCAAGCGCTTCCACTGCTCGTTCTGCCGCAACCTGGTCGGGGACGACAACGCCGGCACCTCGGTCGTCAAGATGGGCTGAAGCCCGGCCTCATGTCACCGTCGCCGGATCGGTGTTGGCGCCGCAGACGACCACGCCGATGCGCGCGCCGGCCGGCGGGGTGAAGGCGCCGCACAGCAGGGCGGCCAGAGCCGTCGCCCCGCCCGGTTCGGCGACCAGCCGGCAGCGGTCCCACAGCCACGCCTGCGCCTGCCGGATCGCTTCATCCGGCACCAGCACCGCCCCGGCCACATGGCGCTGCGCGATCCTGAACATCAGCTCGCCCACCTGTCGTGCGCCCAGGCTGTCGGCGGCGATGCCGCCGACCGGGGCCGCCACCGGCCGGCCGGCCGCCAGTGCGGCGTGCAGGGCGGGGCAGGCTTCCGGCTCCACGCTGATGACCTGCGCGCGGCCGGCGTACCAGGCGGCCACGCCGCCGATCAGCCCGCCGCCGCCGGTGGCGACCAGGACGTGGGTGAGGCCCAGCGCGTCCTGTTCCAGTTCCCGCCCCAGGGTGCCCTGGCCGGCAATCACGTCCGCGTGATCGTAGGCGTGGATTTCCAGCGCGCCGGTCTGCGTCTGGCGGACGCGGCTGGCCGCCAGCGCCTCGGCATAGGTGGCGCCGGTCTGCGTCACCGTCGCGCCGAAGCTCACGATGCGGGCGCGCTTCGCCGCGCCGGTGATCTCGGGGATGAAGATCTCCGCGTGCAGCCCCAGCGCGCGGGCCGCGAAGGCGACCGCGGCGCCGTGATTGCCGCCGGACGCCGCGATCACGCCGGCCTCCGGCGCGGCGGCGGAGAGGATGCGGTTGAATGCCCCGCGCGGCTTGAAGCTGCCGGCGTGCTGGAGCAGCTCCAGCTTCAGCACCACCGGCACGCCGAAAGCGCCCCCGCCCGGATCGAGCAGCGGCGTGCGGCGGATGTGGGGGGCGATGCGGGCGGCGGCTTCGGTGATCGCGGCGGGGTCTGGCATGGGGGCGGAAGGTTACACGCGATCAACTCCGTCGTAACCCCGCTTTCCTTCTTGCCAGGAAATCGCCACATTCGCGCCACGATGAATATCCACGCCAGTTGTGCCGCCCGTGACGGGGCGGGCGTTCTGCTGATCGGGCCGCCCGGATCGGGCAAGTCCGACCTGCTGCTGCGCCTGCTGGACGACGGTTTCGCGCTGGTCGCCGACGACCGGGTGGAGATCGGCGGCGGCGTCGCCCGCCCGCCCGCCGCTCTGGCCGGGCTGCTGGAGGTGCGGGGCCTGGGCATCTTCCGCCTGCCGCATGCGGCTTCGGCCCGGCTTGTCCTGGTGGTGGAGCTGAGCGGCGAGCGCGAGCGCATGCCGCATCCGGCCACGCATGCGGCGACGGGGCTGCCCCTCGTGCGGATCGATCCTGCCTCCGTCTCGGCGCCCGCGCGCGTGCGGCTCGCATTCGACGCCGCGCTGGGCCGGGTGGCGCAGGTGGCCGGGGCGTTCGCCGCATGAACGAGACGCAGCGCGTGGTGCTGGTCAGCGGCCTGTCCGGCGCCGGCAAATCGACGATCCTGCGGGCGCTGGAGGATCTGGGTTACGAGACCGTGGACAACCCGCCGCTGCCGCTGGTGGAGGAGCTGGTTCTGCGCAGCGGCCGGCGCCTCGCGATGGGCGTGGATGCCCGCAGCCGGGGCTTCGACGCCGAGGCCGTGCTCGCCGCCCTCGCCCGGCTCGGCGAGGCGGGAATGCGGCCGGAACTGGTCTATGCAACGGCCGTGGACGAGACATTGCTGCGCCGCTATACCGAAACCCGCCGCCGCCACCCACTTGCACCACAGGGCATGGTGCGCGACGGGATCGCCGCCGAGCAGGCCGCCACCAGCGCCCTGCGCGCCGCGGCCGATATTGTGGTCGATACCTCCGACCTGTCGATGCCGGCGCTGCGCGGGCTGATCGAGGCGCGGTTCGGTTCGGCCGCCGAATCGGGCATGGCGGTCTCGCTGCTGTCCTTCGCCTATCCCGCCGGGCTGCCGGCCGAGGCCGATCTGGTGTTCGACGCGCGCTTCCTGCGCAACCCGCATTACGACCCGGCGCTGCGGCCGATGACCGGGCTTGATCCGGCCGTTGGCGCCTATGTCGAGGCCGATCCGGACTTCGGACCATTCCTGGGGCGGATCGCTGACTTGCTGGAACTGCTGTTGCCGCGCTTCGTTCAAGAGGGCAAGAAATACGTGACGATCGCGATCGGGTGTACCGGCGGGCGGCATCGTTCGGTGCATCTGGCGGGGCGGTTGGCGGCCCGATTGGGCGCCGGCGGCTGGCGCGTTGCCGTGATCCATCGAGAACTGGCCCGCGAGGGCATCCTGAAACCATCTGCTACCACGACAGCATCTGCTACCACGACTGCGCCGCGCGCATCCTCGTCTGCGGCGCCCGTTCAGGCACAGGAGGCCTGAGACACCCCATGATCGGTCTTGTGCTGGTTTCCCACGGCCGCCTGGCGGATGAGATGCGCCTGGCGATGGAGCATGTGGTGGGTGCGCAACGCAACGTCGCCACCGTATGCATCGGCCCCGACGACGACATGGAACGCCGGCGGGCGGACATCCAGGATTCCATCGACAGGGTGGATACCGGCGATGGCGTGGTGCTGCTGACCGACATGTTCGGCGGCACGCCCAGCAACCTCGCCATCTCGGTCATGGACCGCAAGGATGTGGAGGTGATCGCCGGGATGAACCTGCCGATGCTGGTGAAGCTCGCCAAGGTGCGCGGCCAGCTCGGCCTCGCCGAGGCGGTGGAATGCGCCCAGAACGCCGGCCGCAAATACATCGCCTGCGCCTCCCACGTGCTGCAGGGCTGCCGGCCGAGCCGCGTGTGCTGAACACGCCGGCTGGCTGCCTCCACCGATGAACGGCCCCGACGAGGGCGGCGTGCCCGCCGGTGAACCGGATGCGGGGCCGGCCGGCGGCATCGTGCTGACCCAGGCCGTGACCGTGCCGAACAGCCGCGGGCTGCATGCCCGCGCGGCGGCCAAGCTGGTCACGCTCGCCGAGCAGTTCGGCGCCTCCGTCGATGTAGAGAAGGATGGGCAGTCGGTCTCCGCCCGGTCGATCATGGGGCTGATGATGCTGGGCGCGGGCCAGGGCGCGGTGCTGACGCTGCGCGCCGAGGGATGGGATGCGAAGGAGGCGCTGGACGCGCTGGCCGCCTTGATCGAGGCTGGCTTCCATGAGCAGGACTGAGCCGCACGCAGCCCGACCTTCGACCGCGCCGCCACCGGGCCGCCCCGAGCTTGTGCTGAAGGGCATCGCCGTCTCTCCGGGCGTGGCCATCGGCAAGGTGTTCGGCGCGGCCGAGCCGGAAGCCCGGATCACCCGCCAGAAGATCCTTGCCGCCGACATCGAGGCCGAGGGCGCGCGGCTGGAAGATGCCATCCTGCGTTCCCGCAAGCAGTTGCTGAAGCTGCGCGCACATCTGGCGATCCTGCCGCAGGAAGGACAGACCGAGCTCGATCCGCTGATCGAGGCCTATCTGCGGATGATCGGCCCCTCCCGCCTGATCCGCGGGGTGCGCCGGCGCATCGCCGAGACGCTCGTTTCAGCCGAGACCGCGGTGGCGGAGGAGGTGGACGCGCTCGCGGGCATCATCCTGGCGATGACCGACGACGATCGCGCGGGCCAGCGCCGGCGGGCCGACGAGGTGCGCGAAATCGGCCGGCGGCTGATCCGCAACCTCACCCGCATGCCGTTCCGCAATTTCGCGAACCTGCCGGACGGCGCGGTGCTCGTGGTGGAGGGGCTGCGCCCGGCCGATGCGGCCCTGCTGAACCCCGCCCGGCTGGCCGGCGTGGCGGCCGAGGAAGGCGGGGCGGACGGGCACACCGCCATCATGCTCCGCGCGCTGGGCCTGCCGGCCGTGCTGGGCGTCGCCGGGCTGACGCACACGGTGCGGCCGGGCGAGATCGCGGTGATCGACGGCACCGCCGGCTCCGTCGTGCTGAACCCAGGGACCGCGACGCTGACCTCCGCCCGCCGCGGGCTGGCGCAGTATGCGCGCGAGCGCCAGCGGCTTGGCCGCCTGCGCCGCCTGCCTGCCGAGACCGCGAACGGCGAGGCGGTGGAATTGCAGGCCAATCTGGAAATCCCGATCGAGCTGCCGCTGATCGCGCAGGCCGGGGCGCAGGGCATCGGCCTGCTGCGCAGCGAATTCCTGTTCATGAACCGCGAGAGCCTGCCCGACGAGGACGAGCAGACCGAGGCCTATCGCACCGCGGTGGAGGCGATGGGCGGAGACCCGGTGACCATCCGCGTGCTGGACTGGGGCGGCGAGAAGGAGATCGAGGCCTTGCAGGCCGAGGGGCTGGTGCCGGACGCGACCGACCTCAACCCCGCGCTCGGCCTGCGCGGCATCCGCCTGCTGCTGCGCCAGCCCGCGCTGTTCGAGACGCAGCTTGCCGCCATCCTGCGCGCCGCGGCCGCCGGCCCGGTGCGCGTGCTGCTGCCGATGGTGACGACGATGGCGGAGGTGCGGGCCGCCCGCGAGGTGTACGACCGGGTGGGGCGCCGCCTGCGCCGCCGCGGCGAGCGCCTGCCCGAACGGCTGCCGCCGCTCGGCATCATGATAGAGACGCCAGGGGCGGCGCTGTCGGCCGACGCGCTGGCGCTGGAGGCGGATTTCTTCTCGATCGGCACCAATGATCTTGCGATGTACACGCTCGCGGTCGATCGCGGCGGCACCGATGTGGCATCGCTGTACGATCCGCTGCACCCGGCCGTGCTGCGGCTGGTGCAGTTCGCCACGGAAGCGGGGCTGCGCATGCGCATGCCGGTATCCGTCTGCGGGGAGATGGCGGGCAACCCGCAACTCACCCCGCTGCTGCTGGGCCTCGGCCTGCGCAGCTTCAGCATGAACGCTGGGGCGGTGCCCCGGGTGAAGCAGGCGGTGCGGGCGGTGACGACAGAGGATTGCACCCGCTTCGCCCGGCGCATCATGGAGCAGTCGGACGGGACGCGCATCCGCCAGATGATCGAGGACTTCCGGCACACGATCGAGGAATGACGCTCAGCTGCGGCGCACGGCCCTGCCGAGGGCGGCCAGCGGTGCTGCCCCGGCCCGTTCCGCGGCGGCCTGGAGCTTGCGATAGGCGGCGAGCACCTCGGCGCCGAGCGGCGTGAGGGCGGCACCGCCGCCGCCTGCCCCGCCCTTCGCGGCATCGACCAGCGGCGTGCGGAAGCCCGTGTTCAGCGCCTCCACCAGTTGCCAGGCGCGCTTGTAGCTCATCCCCATCGCCCGCCCGGCGGCGGCGATCGAGCCGGATTGGCTGATCCCCTCCAGCAGGTCCGCCTTGCCCGGGCCGATCACCGAAGTGCCTTCCAGCACCACGCGCAGATGCAGGCCCAGCCGGTCGGGGTGGCGCAACTTCCTCATCCCGCCAGCAAAGCACGATCGGCCCCCACGCTGCCAGCAAGCGTGCTACCAGCAGGTGTAGCCCGCATCGGCCAGCACAATGCTGCCGGTGAGCAGGCTGGCGGCGGCGGAGGCGAGGAACAGCACGACGGAAGCGATTTCATCCGGCTGGCCCACGCGCGCCATCGGCGTGTTTTCCATCCACACCGGGAACATCCGCTCATCCTCCATGCCGAATTTCGTGAGCGAGGTTTCGATGTAGGTGGGCGCGACCGCATTCACCCGCACCCCGCGCGGCGCCCATTCGGCGGCCAGCGACTTCGTGAGGTGATGCACCCCCGCCTTCGAGGCGTTGTAATACGCCTGCGGTTGCGGCTTGTTGACGATGAAGCCGGACATCGAGCCGATGTTGACGATCGCGCCGCTGCCCTGGGCGAGCATCGGCCGGCCGAACGCGCGGCAGCAGCGGAACACGCCGTTCAGGTTCACGTCGATCACGTTCAGCCAATGCTCGTCCGTCACCTCCTCGGCGGGGACATCGCTGCGGGCGATGCCAGCGTTGCAGACCAGCACGTCCACCCGCCCGTAGCGATTGAGCACCGCGGCGGCGGCGGCGTCCACGCTCGCGCTGTCCGTCACATCCACCAGCAGGCCGTGGTGCTTCGCGCCGATCCGGCCGAGCGCCGCCGCGCCCGATTCCAGCAGTTCCGCATCGAGATCGGTGATGACGACCGTGGCCCCCGCTTCCGCCAGGGCCTCGGCGCTGGCGAGCCCGATGTTGCGGCCGCCGCCGACCACGACGGCGACCTGCCCGTCCAGACGCAGTTTCTCCAGATACATCGTGGCGTTCTTCCTATTTCACGGCGCCGAAGGTGAGGCCCCGGACGAGCTGGCGCTGGCTCATCCAGCCGAAGATCAGGATCGGCGCGATCGCCATGGTGGACGCGGCCGAGAGCTTGGCGAAGAACAGCCCCTCCGGGCTCGAGAACGAGGCGATGAACGCGGTGAGCGGGGCGGCGTGGGAGGCGGTGAGATTCAGGCTCCAGAACGCCTCGTTCCAGCACAGGATGATGGCGAGCAGCGCGGTGGAGGCGATGCCCGGCACCGCGAGCGGCAGCAGGATGTGCACCAGTTCCTGCCGCGTGCCCGCGCCGTCTATCCGCCCGGCTTCCAGGATGTCCCGCGGCACGTCCTTGAAGAAGGAATAGAGCAGCCACACCGCGATGGGCAGGTTCATCAGCGTGTAGATGAAAACCAGCCCCGCGCGCGTATCGAGCACGCCGAGATCGCGGAACAGCAGGTAGATCGGCACCAGCACGCCCACCGGCGGCAGCATCTGCGTGGACAGCATCCACAGCAGCGTGCCGCGCGTGCGATGCGTGGGGAAGAACGCCATCGCATAGGCGGCCGGCACGGCGAGCACGATCGCGAGAACCGTGGCGGCCAGCGAGATGATGACGGAGTTGGCGGCGAAATGCAGGTAGTTCGCGCGCTGGAACACCTCCCGGTAGCTTGCCAGCGTGGGGCTGAAGAACAGTTGCGGCGGGGAGGCGACGGCGGCGACCTCCGTCTTGAAGCCGGTGATGAACATCCAGAAGATGGGGAAGAACATCGCGAGCGCGACCAGCCAGGCGAGCACGAAGACGAACGGGCTGCGGCGGGACTGCATGGCCCTATTCCTCCAGGTTGCGGGCGATGGAGCGCAGCAGGAAGGCGGCGACGATGTTGGCGAGCACGATGGCGAGCACCCCGGCCGCCGAGGCGCCGCCCACATCGAACTGCAGCAGCGCCCGGCTGTAGATGAGGAAGGCGAGGTTCGTCGTCGCCGTGCCGGGCCCGCCGGAGGTGGTGACGAAGATTTCCGCGAACACGGTGAGCAGGAAGATCGTCTCGATCATGATCACCATGGTGATCGCGCGCTTCAGGTGCGGGACGATGATATGGACGAACATCGCAACAGGTCCCGCGCCATCCAGCCGCGCGGCCTCCCGCTGTTCCTGGTCGAGCGACTGGATGGCGGTGAGCAGGATCAGCAGCGCGAACGGCAGCCAGCGCCAGGCGACGATGATGATGACCGACACCATGGGCATCTGCCCGAACCAGTCGATCGGGGCGAAGCCGAGCGCGCGGGCGAGCCAGCCGAGCACGCCATAGACCGGATGCATCATCAGGTCTTTCCAGATCAGCGCGCTGACCGTGGGCATGACGAAGAACGGCGCGATCACCAGCAGCCGCGCGATGCTGCGGCCGGGAAATTCCTGATCGAACAGCACCGCGAGCAGCGTGCCGATGCCCACGGTGAGGACCAGCACCGCCGCCACCAGCACGAGCGTGTTGACGAGCGAGGCGATCAGCGCCGGATCGGTGAACAGGTAATGGTAGTTCTGGAACCCGGCGAAGCCGTGCTGCGTGGGGTCCAGCAAATTGTACCGGCGGAAGGAGAACCACAGCGTCATCGCCAGCGGCACGATCATCCATAGCAGCAGCGTGCCGACGGAGGGGGCCAGCAGCGGCAGGGTGTTCACGCGGCGGGATTTGCGGCGAGCAGGAGCGCGCATGGGCTTATTCCCCGGAATGCAGAACGGTGAAAGAAGCGGGCGGCGCGCGCGGCGCCGCCCAGCCTATCCCGGCCTACTTCAGATAGCCGGCTTCCTTCATCGTCCGCTCGGTCGCGGATTGCGCGTTGGTCAGCGCCTGATCCACCGACATCTGCCCGGTGAGAGCCCCGGCCATCATCTGGCCCACCTGCGTGCCGATGCCCTGGAACTGCGGGATGCCGACGAACTGCACGCCCACATACGGCTTCGGGTTCATCGTGGTGTGGATCGGGTCCGCGCTGTCGATCGCCTTCAGCACGGAGCCGGCGAAGGGTGCGGCCTTCTTGTAGTTCGGGTTGGCATAGGTGGAGGTGCGGGTGCCGGGCGGGACCGCGACCCAGCCGTTCTTCGCCGCGACCAGCTTGATGTAGCCCTTGGAGGTGGCCCATTCCACGAAGGTCTTGGCCGCCGCCTGATGCTTCGAGGAGGACGGGATGGCGAGCGCCCAGCTCCACAGCCAGTTCGATCCCTTGTGCCACACATCCGTGGGCGCCTGGGCGAAGCCCACCTCATCCGCCACTTTCGATTTCGCCTTGTCGAACAGCATGCCGGCCGCCACCGTAGCGTCTATCCACATGCCGCAATGGCCGTTGGCAAACAGCGAGAGGTTGGCGTTGAACCCGTTGGAGACCGCGCCCGGCGGGCCGTATTTCTTCATCAGGTTCACGTAGAAGGCGATGGCTTTCTTCCACGGGGCCGTGGTGAGCTGCGGCTGCCATTTCATGTTGAACCACTGGCCGCCGAAGGCGTTCACGAGCGTGGAGAGATAGGCCATGTTCTCGCCCCAGCCGGGCTTGCCGCGCAGGCAGATGCCATAGACCTGATGAGACGGATCATTCAGCTTCTTCGCGAATTGCGCGATCTGCGGATAGGTGGGCTGGGCCGGCATGGTGAGCCCCGCCTTCTTGAACAGGTCCTTCCGGTAATACGTCATCGAGCTTTCGCCGTAGAACGGCAGGGCATACAGCTTGCCGCTGTAGGAAAGCCCCTGGCGGACCGGCTTCAGCAGGTCTTTCACATCGTAGCTGGCGGGCAGGTTGGTGAACGGGACAATCCAGCCCTGCTTTGCCCACATCGGCACTTCGTAGGTGCCGATGGTGAGCACGTCGAACTGGCCGCCCTTGGTGGCGATGTCTGTGGTGACGCGCTGGCGCAGCACGTTCTCCTCCAGCACCACCCAGTGCAGCTTGATGGTGGGGTTCTGCTTCTCGAACGCCGAGGAGAGCTTCTGCATCACGATCATGTCGCCGTTGTTCACGGTGGCGATGGTGAGGGTGGTGGCGCGGGCGAGCGCGGTGCCGGCAAGCAGCGCGCCGCACAGCGCGGCGGCAAAGACCTTCATCTTCATCTGGCGTCCTCCGATTGGAACAAGCTTCTGCGGCTTTTTGTCGTCCGGGCATATGCCCGATAGATGGGCAGTTGTCACATGGGTAGCGGGGAGGCGTCAAGGGAAAGGGGGCTGGATTGCAATCTTTGTAGGCCTAAGCGTGTTGGCCATACTGCTGGAATATCTTGGGGCTATCGTAACGGTTGTTTCTTCAAGTTCTTTGTCGATTTTCTGTATGACAACCATGCTGTTGAACGTAACTTAATACAAGCGATGCGATAATCACGTCATTAAGTGGGGGGATTCTGATGCCGAACTATAATCTTTTTCTCGTCGATCTTCCGACCAGCGCTGCTTCCGCCCCGACCGACCTGATCATGGTGTTGCCGGGGGGAACAGCTCCTGCCAAGACGCAGACGCGCGAACAGGTGCTCAGTACGGTGCTCCGCACCACCCAACTCGGCGTCGCCAATGGTGTGGCGGGAACGGATGCAAACAATAGCCTAAGCGGAAATACGGTGCTTCCGGCCGGAGCGAGCGCACTCCGCTCGCTCGCGAACAGGCTATCCGACATCGCCGATCTGGCTG
>DATKQI010000290.1:0-15516 GCA_035532755.1 Acetobacteraceae bacterium | reverse complement strand
AGCGCATATTTCGTCACCGGCCAGGAACTGCCCAGCAGCAGCACCGCGCCCGCCAGCAGCCCGACGCCTGATCCGGTGAGCCCGCGCGGCGCCACCTACTCCGCCACGCGCAGCATGATCTTGCCGATGTGCGCGCCACTCTCCATCAACCGGTGCGCCGCCGCCGCCTGCTCCATCGGAAACACTTCATGGATCACCGGCGCGCAGCGCCCCGCATCCAGCAGCGGCCACACCTTCGCCCGCAGATCCGCCGCGATCGCGCCCTTCTGCGCCGTGGTCCGTGGCCGCATGGTCGATCCGGTGATGGTCAGCCGCCGCACCATCACCGGCAGCAGATCGAGCGATTCAGCCACGCTGCCTTCCTGGAACGCGACCTGCACCAGCCGCCCGTCCATCGCCAGCGCGCGGATGTTGCGCGCGGCATAGGGCGCACCCACCATGTCCAGCACCACGTCCACCCCGCGCCGGTCCGTCAGCCGCGCGATCTCGGCGCCGAAATCGGCCTCCCGATAGTTGATCGCGGCGCGCGCGCCCAGCCGCTCGCACGCCGCGCATTTCGCCGCACTGCCGGCGGTCGCATACATCGTCGCGCCGAACGCCGCGCCAAGCTGGAGCGCGGTCACGCCGATGCCGCTCGATCCGCCATGCACCAGCGCGCTCTCCCCCGCCGCCAGCCGCCCGAGCATGAACAGGTTGGCCCAGACGGTGAAATACGTCTCCGGCAGTGCCGCCGCGCGCACCGCATCATACCCGTCCGGCCAGGGCAGGCATTGCGGCGCCGGTGCGATGCAGTACTCGGCATAGCCGCCGCCATTGGTCAGCGCGCAGACGCGATCCCCGGCCGCCCAGCCCTCCACCCCGGACCCGATCGCCGCGACCTCCCCGGCCACCTCCAGCCCGATCACCTTGCTCGCCCCTGGCGGCGGCGGATACAGCCCGCGGCGCTGCTGCACATCCGGCCGGTTCACCCCGGCCGCCCGCACGCGGATCAGCACCTCGCCCGGCCCGGGCGCCGGAACCTCCCCCGGCACGGGCGCCAGAACTTCCGGCCCGCCGGCGCCCTGCGCTGCGATATAGGTCATGCTCTGCGGCAGGCTCATCGGGTCTGTCTCCTGGTCGGGCGCCAGAGTCGGCGGGCGCGCAGCCAGCGTCAAGCCGGGCAGGCGGGTTGCGCTGCCGCCCCGCTCGCCCCAAAACAGCACGACCGACGGCAACCGGAGTGAGAGTGGAAACAATGCGCGCCACGCGTCGCGGCATGATGGCCGGGCTCGGAGCAACGCTGGTTGCTCCCCCGGCGCGCGCCGCGCAACCCGCGCACCCGCAGCCGGCGCCGCCCCTGCCGTTCGGCGTGCTGCTCCCGCTCTCGGGCGCGCAGGCGCTGCTGGGCGATGAAAGCCTGCGCGGCATCCAGCTCGCCGCCGACGCCACCAACGCCGCCGGCGGCGTGCTGGGCCGCCCGGTGGCCCTCATGCAGGCCGACGCCGCCGACGCGGACACCGCGGTGGCAGAAGCCCACCGTCTCATCGGCACTGCCCATGTCGTCGCCATCCTCGGCACCGGGCTCAGCCCGCTCGGCTTCGCCGCCACCGGCACCGCCGCGCTGGCCAAGCTCCCCTATGCCGAGCTGGGCGCCATCGCCGATCCGATCACGAAACGCGGCTTCCGCCACCTGCTGCGCACCTGCCCGATGGCCAGCGCCTTCGCCGCCACCGCCATCGACGCCATCGTCACCCTGCTCGCCCCCCGCCTCGGCATTGCCGCGAAATCGCTGCGCATCGCCATCCTGCACGAGGACGGGCTGTACGGCTCCACCGTCGCGAACTTCCAGGCCTTGCACTGCCGGCAGCGCAATCTCCCCGTCGTCGCCACCATCGCCTACCCCGCCGGCGCGATGGATCTGCGCGCGCCCATCCAGCGGCTGCGCGGCTCCGCCGCCGAGATCGTGCTCCATACCGGCTATTGCGACGACGTGCCGCTGTTCTACCGCGGCCTGCAACAGATGCGCTGGCAACCCCGCATGGTCATCGGCGCCGGTGGCGGCTATGCGCTGACCGACACGGCACTCGCCATCGGCCCGGGCTTTGAGGGCACGATGAACGTGGATTTCCCCCAGTACGACATCACCCCCCGCTTCGCCCCGAACGCGCGCGCCGTGGAACAGACCTACCGGAACCGCTTCGGCATGCCCCCGCGTTCCGGCCACAGCCTCGCCAACTACACCGGCGCGCGGCTGTTCTTCGATATCGTCAACCGCGCCGGATCGACCGACAAGGACAAGATCCGCGCCGCCGCCCAGACCATCGACCTGCCCCCCGGCATGCTCGCCTCCGGCTGGGGTGCGGCCTTCGACGCCACCGGCCAGAACACCCACGCCGCCCCCTGCGTGATGCAGTGGCAGAACGGCGCCCAGAAGACCATTGCCCCCCCAGCGGCAGCCACCGCCGCCCTGCATCCCCGCTTCGGGGCGGCCTGACGGATCGCGCGAGGATGTGCCGGAAGGCACAGGTTCAAGCTGGCGCGATCCGGCTCAACCTGCACAGTTCGATTTTCTGTCCGAAAGGATTCCTGATCCGGCGGCACGCGCGGTCGCCGACGCTGAGGCCATAGGGGCCGAGCAGTCCGCGAAGACCCTGCGGGTCGGCATTCGTCAGCAGGGAGACAGGCCCGCCCGCCCCAAGGCGCGCCCTCACAAAGGCTCGGCCAGGGGAATGCGGCGGCAGCTTCGGGATGGAAATGAAGGCGGCGTGCGGAGCGTCCAGAAACGGCAGGACAAAGCCCAGCGGCTTGCCGACGATCAGGACTGTCGTTCCAGGCCCCAGACGAGGAACAGGGGGCATGACGAACGGGGTTCCGTACGCAAGGCGCCCCCAGTCCATGGGCATCGCCGTCGCAAAAACGGCAATGGCGAGCACGCCGAATGCGCCCTGGGCCATTCCTGAACAGAAGCGCGAGTCCCCGAACCGCGCGGCCGCTAGCCTGATGCCGGTCCAGACGATGAAACCCGTCAGCACCTCAAGCGGCACCGCGTAGCGGATGATGGAAAACATTTTTTCCCAAAATACGAAGCTGATGACAAAGAAAATCCAAATAAAACGCAGCTTCCGGGAAGAAAGCCCGGCCATTGCCGGACAGGCGGATGCCAGACCGGCGAAGGACTTCGCGCCATCAACAACGAACATGACGGCGATCATGACTATTGAAATATAAGACGCGGCAAAGCGTGCATCCCGGAACGGGAGTTCCGATACGAGATCGGAGCGACCGGACAGCCAATAGAACGGATAGAACACGACGTGCAGCCATCCATGAGGGCGGAAGCGAGAGTCCCGATCGCTCGCTGCCGCGGCCCAGGCGGAATGAAAAATATTGTTGAACAGCGGGAAGATCGGATTCCGGAAGCGTTCCCACAAGGCGAGAGCCCACCACCCGTCTGCAACGAGAAATCCCGCCCACCACGCAAGGCAGAATACGATGCCCAGCCGCCATGCGTCGCGCCAGCCGTCCGCCGTCAGCATGATGGCGACCAGCGCGGCAGGCGCATAAACGGCAGCCGTCAGCTTGAGGCCGAAAGACAGCCCCAGCAGGAGGCCGATCGGCCACCCTCTCCATCGTGAGACGGACAGGGATTTTAATTCAAGATTGAGTCCGAATATTACGATAATCGCGATCGATATATCGTTGAAAGTCGTCCCGACTTCCGAAAGCGTCGCTGTGCCGGTAAGCCCGATGAGGGCGGCTGCAATTCCTTCCCATGCGGATGCCCGGGGAATGTCGGGAAGAAGTATGCGCGCGGTTTGAAGGATCAGAAAAATAAGAATTCCGTACGGAAGGCCCGACAGAAAAGTACTCACATAGGCATAATTGGATAAAGCCCCGACATGCGTGACATAATAAGGAATATCGAGAATCGGATTCAGGTAAGTCTGAATCCCGACGGGAAGCAAATCCTGAGAAAATCTGCCTTTAATGAACGCAAATGCATTATATAAATGGTAATTTTGTAAATCCCAACTCCCATCAGGTCTATATATTACGGATAAAATACCACCAATCATCAAGCAAATTACAAATAAAAATAAATTTAAATAATTATCACGAGTTTTATGACCGTCTGCCATGAGTCTTACTGGTTTCATCGGTGGTCCATCGGCAAATTTTCTTGATCGCTGTGATGGGAAATCGCCCTCCGGCGACTCGTCAGATCGCGCCGGAGGCGGTGAGAAGGCCGAGCAGGGTGGCGGCCGCGCCGATGGCGCCGGCGCCGAGGGCGAGGTTGCGCATGCGGGTGACGACGGAGACGGATGCGAGCACGATGGCGATCTGCAAGGCGCCCACCACCACTTCGAACAGGTGGTAGCGATGGAGTTCCCGGTCGCGCAGTTCCGCCTGGACGCGGGCTTTCGCCAGAAGCTGCTTCTGCCCCTCGCCGCCCACCGGATCGCTCTCAAGTTTCCCGATCTGCCGTTTCATGGCGGCGATCCGCGCGGCGGCCTGCGGGTCGGCGGCGGTGCCCGGCAGGCCTGCGAGGATGTCGGCGCCGACGGTCAGCATCGTCGCGCGCATCTTCTTCGCCTGATAGAAATTATAATCGTCGCTCAGCGAGATATGGTGGGTGAGGTAGGCGTTCTGGGACATTTTTTCGCCCATCTCGCCGATCGCGAGCAGCGCGGCCAGCACCGCGATCATCACCGCGACCATCCGCGCCATGTGGTCGCCGTGCGTGGCGCCGGCGTGGTGCGCCTGTTCGATCCCTTCGCGCGCCCGATCGATGTTGTCGCTCATGCCGGCCCCCTGGCGTCATCCGCCGCACAGAAGGCAGCGCGCCGCGATTTTGTCCAGTGCGGCGCGGCCGGCGGGCGAGCGGAAAGGGGTGGCTACAGCAGGCCGAGGCCGCGGGCGAGCATGTTGGCGGCCACCAGCAGGATCACCGGCACGAACACCTTGCGCAACCATGCGTTGGACATGCGGGTGAGCGTCAGCGCCCCGATCATCGCCCCGGCGAGCACGCCGAGCGCGACCGGGGCGGCGATCACCGGGTCGATCGCGCCGCGCTGGAAATAGATGCCCGCGCTCGCCGCCGCCGTCACGCCGATCATGAAGTTGCTGGTGGTGGTGGAAACCTTCATCGGCAGGCGCATGGCGGTGTCCATGGCCAGCACCTTGAACACCCCGCTGCCGATGCCGAGCAGGCCGGAGATCAGCCCCGCCACGTACATCATGCCGAACCCGGCCGGCACCCGCGCGACGCGGTAGTTCACCTCCCGGTGCAGGCGATGGTCCGGGTAGCTGCCGTTCAGCCGGAGCTGCCGGGCCCAGCGATGGGTGCGCACGCCGCGCGGCAGTTCCTCGCCCAGCTTCGCCAGCAGCGGCAGCGCGGAGACGATCAGCACGAGGCCGAACACGATGAACAGCACCTGCGCGCTCAGCAGCGTGGTCAGCAGCGCCCCGCAGATCGCCCCCAGCGTCGTCGCCACTTCCAGGAACATGCCCACCCGCAGGTTGGTCATCCGGTCCTTCACGTAGGCCGACGCCGCGCCGCTCGATGTCGCGATCACCGAGACGATGGAGGCGCCGATCGCGGTGAGGAACGGCAGGTGGAACACCAGCGTCAGGATCGGCACGATGAACACCCCGCCGCCGAGGCCGACCAGCGCGCCGATGAACCCCGCGACCAGGGAGGCCGCCATCACCGCGAAGAAGAACGAAGGCGTGGCGTCCTGCACGAGGTTGGCGCCGGGCTGGCCGAGCCAGTAGCCCACGGCGAAGATGCTGAACAGCAGGATCGCGAGCACGAGTGCCGTGATCGCGACGTAGGTGTCGTCCCGCTCGATGTAGAAGGCGATGATCGACACGGCGACGCGCAGCACCGGGGTGGCGAGCAGGACGAGCAGGCCGAGCATGGCGATCGCGAGCGGCTGGCCCGTCGTCACCTGCGTGAACACGCCGTCGAGCGTGTCGGGGAAGGTGGTGGCGACGGCATGGCCGAGCAGTTGATGCACGAAGAAGGAGCCGAGGCCGGCAAGGATGAGGAACACGCTGATCAGCACGCCGCCGCGCAGCACGTTGCTGATGATGATCTCGGTCTGGCGGACCACATCGCCGTGCCCGCCGGCCAGCGCAGTGTCCACCATGTCGATCTCGCCCACTTTTGCCATCGCCTCAGCCCTGCCCGATCCGTTGACCACGATCATCGTTGCGGGCTGTAAATAGACTCCCGTCACCCGGGCGAATCAGGCCCGGATGGCTCCCACAGCGAACCCTGTAACTCCTTCTGTTTTCATCCAATTCCGCGGCGCGGAAAACCGTTTCCTTCCGCATGGCTGCGTTGACCGCCCCGGGGGCGGCGGCAGGGGGAAGTCGATCACAAGTGCAGGAGACCGGATTGACACTTGCGATTTCGCAATGGGCGATTGCATGGCCGGCGGAAACAAGAAGAGGTTCGGAAATATGGGGCTCTACCAGCGTCACGTCCTGCCGCACCTGCTGCATCTGGCGATGCGGCAGCAGCAGTTGACGCCCTTCCGCCGGCGGATCGTCGGCGCGGCCGAAGGGCGGGTGCTGGAGATCGGCAGCGGCTCAGGGCTCAACATGCCGTTCTACGGGCCGGAAGTCAGTTCGGTGATCGGGCTGGAACCCTCGCCCGAACTGCTCGGCATGGCGCGTGCGCGCGCTGCCGCCGCACCGGTTCCGGTCGAGCTGCTGGAGGCGTCGGCCGAGGCGCTGCCGCTCGACACCGCGAGCATCGATACCGTGGTGACGACCTGGACGCTCTGCACCATTCCCGATGCGGCGCGCGCGCTCGGGGAGGTGCGCCGCGTGCTGAAACCCGGCGGGGCCCTGCTTTTCGTCGAACACGGGCGGGCGCCGGAACCCGGCGTCGCCCGCTGGCAGGACCGGCTCGATCCGTTCTGGTGCCGGCTCGCGGGCGGCTGCCACCTGAACCGACAGATCGATGCGCTGATCGCCGGAAGCGGCTTCCGGATCGACGCGATGACGCATACACGATTGCCCGGGCCGCGGACTCACACCTTCCTCTATGAAGGCCGCGCGCGGCCTTCATGATGCAAGCGCCCCGATCCGGGGCAGGAGAACACGGGAGGATGGCAGCAGGATGAAGATTTCGATCCTGGGCGCGGGCGGCTTCATCGGTCGCCGGATCGCGGCCCGGCTCGCGGCCGACGGCACGCTGGGCGGCCGGCCGGTCACGGAATTGACGCTGTTCGACCTCGCTCCCCCGCCCGCCCCCGCGGCGGCCTTTCCGGTGCACTGTGTGGCCGGCGATCTGGCGGCGCTGCCCGAAGCCGCCATCCCGCCCGGAACTTCCGTCGTCTTCCACCTCGCCGCCGTGGTCTCCGCCGCGGCGGAGGCCGATTACGAGCTGGGCCGGCGGGTCAACCTCCGCGGTACCGATGCGGTGATCGACGCGGCCAGGCGCCTCGCCACCCCGCCGCGCGTGGTGTTCACGAGCTCGGTCGCGAGCTTCAGCGGCGGCCAGGGCGCGGTGCTGCAGGACGATGCGCGCCAGGTGCCGGCGAACAGCTACGGCGCGCAGAAGGCGGCGGCCGAACTGCTGCTGGCAGATGCCACCCGCCGCGGCTTCCTCGATGCCGTGTCGATCCGGCTGCCCACGGTCATCATCCGCCCCGGCCGGCCGAACAAGGCGGCGAGCAGCTTCGTCTCGGCCATCGTCCGCGAACCGCTGCTCGGCCTGCCGGCGGAACTGCCGGTGCCGGACGATTTCGCGGTCTGGGTGTGCAGCCCCCGCCGGGCCACGGATTGGCTGCTGCACGCCGCGGCGATGGACACGGCCGCCCTGGGGCTCGATCGCAGCCTCAACCCGCCGGGCATGTCCGTCACCGTCGGGCAGATGCTGGCGGCCCTGGAGGAGGTGCGCCCCGGCGCGGGCGCCCTGGTCCGCCGCGTGGCGGACCCGGCGATCGCGGCCATCGTCGGCGGCTGGCCGGCGGCCTTCGCCCCCCGGCGGGCGCCGGCGGCGGGATTTTCGCCGCACGAGGGGCTGGCGGAGGTGGTGCGCGCCTTCATCGCCGACGACCTCGCGGCGACGCGGGCGGAACGCGGCCTGCAGCCGGCCTGAATGTGCCGCCGAAGGGGCGATTCGCCGATTTTATCGGCGAATCGCCCGCACCCGGGCGCAAGCTCGGCCGGCGATGAAGATCAAGGCTGCGCTGTTCACAATCTCACCATATGCTGCCCGTAGAACAGTGATGGGCGGAGCATCCGTCCGGAGTGAAACGGCTCCCCCGATGTCTTCCCGCGCCCAGCCTTCCAACGGCCTGGCTTCCCGCGCACTGCCGATCCGCCACCGCCGGCCGCTCAGCGACATCATCATCCACGCCCCGCGCACCCTGCGGGCACTGGTGCGGGCGGATGAGGTATGGCTCGTGGTGCTGGCCGCGATGGTCGGCTGCATCGCCGGGCTCGCCGTGGTGGTGATGAACATCGTCAGCACGCTGATGCACACGTCGCTGTTCGATCTTCCCGCCGGCGTGCATCTCTCCGCCGCCGGGCATATCGATCCGTTGCGCACGGTGCTGGTGCCGGCCCTGGGCGGGATCCTGCTCGGCGCCTCGGTGCTGCTCATCGCGCGCTACCGCCCCCGCCGCATGGTGGACCCGATCGAGGCGAACGCGCTGTACGGCGGGCGCATGTCGCTCACCGACAGCCTGATCCTGGTCGGGCAGACCCTGTGGTCCAACGGCATCGGCGGGTCGGTGGGGATGGAGGCCGGGTATTCCCAGATCGGCGCGGCCATCGCCTCGCGCCTCGGCCGCAACTTCCGGGTGCGCCGGAACGATCTTCGGCTGCTGGTGGGCTGCGGCGCGGCGGCGGCGATCGCCGGGGCCTTCAACGCCCCTCTGTGCGGCAGCTTCTACGGCATCGAGCTCGTCATCGGCACCTATTCCATGGCCACGCTCCCGCCGGTCATCGTCGCGGCCCTGTGCGGGGTGTTCGTGGTGCGCGCCATCACCGGGGGCACGCCTGCCTTCGATGTCACGCTGCCCGCCTCCATCCACGGCTTGCAGTACATTCCCATCCTGATCCTCGGCGTGGTCTGCGCGCTGGTGGGCATCGCCATCATGCGCGGGGTCACGCTGGTCGAGGAGGGGTTCCGCCGCTCCCATATCCCCGCCTGGATCAGGCCCATCGTCGGCGGGCTCATCGTCGGGCTGTTCGGGCTGGTCACGCCGATGGTGCTGTCCTCGGGCCATTCGGCCCTGCACCAGGGCATCGGCATCACCTATCCGCTCGGCCTGCTGGCGGCCACCCTGTTGCTGAAATCCACCGCCTCGGCGGTGTCCATCGGGTCGGGCTTCCGCGGCGGTCTGTTCTTCGCCTCGCTGTTCCTCGGCTCGCTCGTCGGCAAGCTGTTCGCCGTCGGGCTCGGCCTGCTCACCGTCACGCCGATCCTGCCGCCGGTGGTGTTCGCCCTGGTGGGGATGAGCGCGCTGGCGGTCGCCATCGTCGGCGGCCCGCTGACGATGAGCTTCCTCGCCCTCGAAAGCACCGGCAGCTTCCCGCTCACCGCCGCGGTCATCGGCGCCTCGATCGTTTCGGCGATCACCGTGCGCCGCATCTTCGGCTACTCCTTCGCCACGTGGCGCTTCCACCTGCGCGGGGAAGCGATCCGCAGCGCCGTGGATATCGGCTGGATGCACAACCTCACCGTGGGGCGGATGATGCGGCGAGAGGTGCGGACGGTGCGTGTCGATACCTCGCTCGCCTCCTTCCGCCGCGATTTCCCGCTGGGCGCGACGCAGCGGGTGGTGGTGATCAACGAGGCCGGCCGCTATGCCGGCATCGCCGTGCCGGCCGAGGCGCATGCGGTGGACACCACCGCCGAGCGCATCGGCGAGATTCTGCATTTCACCGGCGCGGTGCTCACCCCGCAGATGTCGGTGAAGGAAGCCATCTCCGCCTTCGAGGAGGCGGAGAGCGACGCGCTCGCCGTGGTGGACGACGCCGAGAACATGCGGGTGATCGGCCTGCTCACCGAACAATACGCGCTGCGCCGCTACAGCGAGGAGCTGGACCGGCGGCGGCGGGAACTGTCGGGCGAATAGGTCCCCCGCGCGACAATGGGAAAGTACAGCCGGTAGGGCAGCACCCGCAGCAGCTTCAGCAGGAAGGTGAAGCGCCGCGGGAACGTGGTCTCGAACCGGCCGGAGGAAAGGCCGCGCACCAGCCGCGCGGCGGCGGCATCCGCCTCCATCAGGAAGGGCATGGGAAAGGTGTTGCGATCGGTCGCCGGCGTACGCACGAAGCCGGGCGCGATCAGGTTCACCATCACCCCGGCGCGATCGAGATCGAATTTCAGGGCTTCCGCCATCGCGATCAGCGCCGCCTTGGCCGCGCTGTATCCGATCGTGCCGGGCAGGCCGCGATAGCCGGCGACGGAGGCAACGATCCCGATCTGCCCAACCTGGCGCGCGATCATTCCCGGCAGCACGGCCGCCACGCAATTGGCGGTGCCGAGCAGGTTCACCTCCACCTGCGCGCGGAACGCGCCGAGATCGAGCCCCGTCCTCGCCGAATCGCGCTCATAGATCCCGGCATTGAGGATGGCCAGCGCGATCGGCCGGCCGGCCGCTGCCTCCGCGGCGGCCAACGCAACCGGCAGCGCGGCCGCATCGGTGATGTCGGCCGGGGCGGCGATCACCCGGCCGGGATGCGCGGCGGCAAGTGCGGCGAGAACGTCCGCCCGGCGCGCGGTGGCCGCGATGGTCCAGCCACCGGCCAGCAGCCGCTGCACGACCGCCAGCCCGATCCCGCTCGACGCACCGGTGACCCAGGCGATGCCATCAGCGGGCGTGGCGGGGACAGGCGTGGCGGGCCGGCCGCTCACAGCCGCTCATAGGTCACGCGCGACCCGTCCATGGCGTCGAACCCGAGGCCGGCCCAGATGTCCTGCCGGTCGTAATAGAGATCGAGCTTCAGATCGCCGCTCAGCCGGTAGTGCCGCGCCGGAATCGGGGTGCCCGCCGATGGGAGATCGACCATGCCCATCCGGCTGACCACGGGATGCAGCATCCGGCCCGTCTGTCCGTTGATCATCGGCCCGTCGAGCATGCGCTTGTTCCAGTAGGTCGTGGGCAACGCGTCGGCGGGCGCGACATAGGGGATGAGGCCGCTCCCCTGCACGATCAGGCCGCTTCCCTTCCGGTCGCCCTGCGCCCGGCACGGCTTGCCGTCATCGTTGGTGGCGGAATGGAACCGGTCGAAGGTTGCCGCCCGCCATGTCTCTTCCAGGTGCATCACATAGCGGAACACGGGGATATAGGCGATCCGTACCAGTATGCGCGCCGACACGATGACGTGCGTGGTCGTCCCGTCCTGTTTGAAATCGACCGTGTGCGTGCCGATCCTGGTGCCGAACCGCATGATCCGGAAGGCCAGGGGGCGGTTCGTGGGCAATGCCTGCGCATCCGGCAGGGAGACGGCCGCAGCCGCCGCACCGCCGATCATTCCTCGCCTGCCCAGACATAACATTTTTTCGGCACCCCGGAAGTTTTTGTAACGTCAGCCGATCCATGAGGATGCCGCCCGCGAGCGGCCGGGACAACCGCCCGGCGGCATGGCAAAATGCCCCGATGCACCAGTTGCTGCTCATGCGCCATGCGAAGGCCGACCGGGACGATCGCGGCGTTGCCGACCGGGACCGCGTGCTGACCGCGCGGGGCCGGGAAGCGGCCATGGCGATGCGCCGCGCGATGCGGGAGCTGGGGCTGGCGCCCGATCTCGTGCTCGTCTCGCCGTCCCGGCGCACGAAGGAAACCCTGGCGGCGCTGGAACCGTGGGACGACATGCCGCTGATCGACGAGGTGGACCGGCTGTATCTCGCCTCGGCGACGCAACTGGCCGCCGCTTTGCGCGAAATTTCAGAGACGGTTCGCAGCATATTGATGATAGGGCATAATCCTGGCCTTCATGAACTGGCCATCCGGCTTGCCTCGCCGACCATGGCAAGCCCGCCCAAGGCGCTGGCGCGGCTGGCGGAAGGATTCCCCACGGCCGCCCTCGCCGAATACGCAGTGGCGGGCCCGTGGTGGTCGCTCGGTGCCGGATCGGGGCAATTGCTGCGTTTCCTCGCACCGCGCGATCTGGCGGAGCCGGCGGCCTGAACGCGATCACCCTGGAACTGGCGCTCGATCCGGCGCTGGGCGCACGCCTGCCGCGGCACCCGATGATCGCGGCGGCGCGGTCCGGGCCGCTGCATGGCCGGAGATGGCGGAGGGTCTGGCACGACACGCCGGCGGGCGATCTTGCCCGGGAGGGGCTGGCCTTGTCGGGCGGGCGGACAGGTTGGGCCTTGCGCGCGCTGCATCCCGCGCCGCCCTGGATGCCGGGCCTGCCGGTGCCGGTGCTGGCGCGGGCCGCCGATCCGGCGGGGCTGGGCCGGGCGCTGCCGGAACTGCTCGGCCCGGCGGGTTCGGCCGAGGCGCTGGAGCGCAGGCTGGAACTGATCCACGACGGGGCGGCGCTGACCCTGACGACGCTGACCGGGCATTGGCAGGTGGGCGCCGTTTCACGCCCGTTCGGCCGGATCGGGCTGACCGGGCCGGCACCGGCTGTTGCCGCGTTCGTGCATGCCCTCGCCGAGATTCTGCTGCCCGTCACCGTGCCGGTCCTGCCGCTGGCGGCGGAGATGGCCGGATCGGGCGATGCGCCGCCGGCACCGCGCCTGCATGAGAGGATGAGCGTGGCCGAGGGCAGCGCGCATGTGATCGCTGGGCTCGCCACCATCCTGCTGACGCATCTGGCCGCGATCGGCGCGGGCGCGCAGGGCGAGCAGGTGCATCAGGCGCGGGTGACGCTGCGCCGGCTGCGTGCCGCGCTGGCCGCCTTCCGCCCGGCGTTGGCCGGCCCGGAGGCAAAAACCGCGAAAGCCGCTTTGAAAGCGCTCGGGCGCAGGCTGGGCCCGCCGCGGGATTGGGATGTGTTTGCCGGCGGCACCGCCCGGCGCCTGCACGACATCTTCCCCGAGGAACGCGGCGTGGCGCGGCTGCTGGCGCGCGTCGGGCGCCGGCAGACGGCCGGCTATGCGACGCTGCGCGATTGGCTGGCCGCACCCGAGGGAAGATGCCTCGGGATCGATCTGGCATTGCTGCTGGCCATCCGTCCGCCGTCCGATGCCGAGGCGGAACAGACAGCACTGCTGGCGGTGCCGGTGGAGGCTTTCGGGCGGCAGCGGCTGGCGCGGCAGTGGCGGCGGCTGCTCGCCCAGGGCGAGGATGTCTCGGCGCTGCCCGCCGAGACGCTGCACAAGGTGCGGCTGCACGGCAAACGGCTGCGCTATACGGCGGAGCTGTTCTCGCCGCTGTTTCCGGGCAAGGCTGCGCGCCGCTTCCTGCGCCGGCTGGGGCGCTTGCAGGAGGTGCTGGGCGAGATGAACGATGCGATCGTGGCCGGGCGACTGGTTGCCGAACTGCGCGGGCCGCCGGGCGTGGCGGAGGCGGCCGGGCTCGCACGGGGGCTGCTGGCGGGCAGCGATGACGCAGGACGGGCGCGGATCGCCACCGCCTGGCGCAAGCTGCGGCGGGCCGAGCCTTTCTGGGAATGATCGTTGCGGAACCGGCGCCATGCTGCGGGCGCGAAGGTTGCCATGATCCCGCCTTGATCCTATTTAGCGAGGTAGCTTCAGAACGGGTCGAGCCGCCATCGGTCTGCCGGTTGCGCCACCCCCGACAATCGAAGGACACAGGCATGACCGGCATGGCCGACGGCTCCGTCACCATCACCCTCGATGGGTCGAACAAATCCACCCGCCTGCCATTGATGGAAGGCAGCATCGGCCCGGCCGTGGCCGATATCCGCAAGCTCTATCCCGAACTCGGCATCTTCACCTTCGATCCGGGCTATGGCGGCACGGCGGCATGCGAAAGCAAGATCACCTATATCGACGGCGACGAGGGCGTGCTGCTGCATCGCGGCTACCCGATCGACCAGCTGGCCGAGCATTCCACCTTCCTTGAAGTGGCCTATCTGCTGCTGAACGGGGAACTGCCGGGCAAGACCGAGTACAAGGCGTTCCACGACGGCGTGGTGAAGCACACCATGCTGCACGAGCAGCTGCGCCGCTTCTACGAGGGGTTCCGGCGCGACGCGCATCCGATGGCGGTGATGTGCGGCGTGGTGGGCGCGCTGTCTGCCTTCTATCACGACAGCCTGGACATCAACGACCCGAACCACCGGCGGATCAGCGCCTTCCGGCTGATCGCGAAGATGCCGACCATCGCCGCCTGGGCGTACAAATACGCGAGCGGCCAGCCTTTCGTGTATCCGCGCAACGACCTCGGCTATGCCGAGAACTTCCTCTACATGATGAACGCGGTACCGGCCGAGACCTACAAGGGCAGCCCGATCCTGTCCCGCGCGATGGACCGCATCCTGATCCTGCACGCCGATCACGAGCAGAACGCATCCACGAGCACGGTGCGGCTGGCCGGTTCCACCGGCGCCAACCCGTTCGCCTGCATCGCCGCGGGCATCGCGAGCCTTTGGGGGCCTGCGCATGGCGGGGCGAACGAGGCGGTGCTGCGGATGCTCGGCGAGATCGGGCACAAGGACCACATCCCGGACTTCATCTCCAAGGTGAAGGACAAGAACAGCAACGTACGGCTGATGGGCTTCGGCCACCGGGTGTACAAGAATTACGACCCGCGGGCGAAGATCATGCAGCACACCTGCTACGAGGTGCTGGAGGAACTCGGCATCAAGGACGAGCCGTTGCTCGATCTGGCGATGGAGCTGGAGAAGATCGCGCTGAACGACCGGTATTTCGTGGACCGGAAGCTGTATCCGAACGTCGATTTCTATTCCGGCATCATCCTGAAGGCGATGGGCTTCCCCACCAGCATGTTCACCGTACTGTTCGCGGTGGCGCGCACCGTGGGCTGGATCAGCCAGTGGCAGGAGATGATGGAAGACCCGCTGCAACGGATCGGCAGGCCCCGGCAGGTCTATACCGGCGCGACGCTGCGCGATTTCGTGCCGATGGAAAAGCGCGGCTGACAGGACGCCGCCGCCATCCGCGGCGGCGGTGGGCATGAGGGGGAAGGCAGGTTTGCGGGAAGCAGACCTGCCTTTATTCGTTTTCACAGACTTTTCTCTGTAAACGGGACTGGTCCAGCCTGGACCAACATTTATCTAATTTCAAACGATGAAATTTTGAGCTTTCCCGACCATGTGGATCGATTTCATCCACAAGCTATTGACAACCGGCGTGAAGATTTTTGAGCAAACGACTCAAAAGATTCGCGGCTTGATCAAACTATCTTACAGATTTTCAAGAATTTTATGTCATCCACGCGTTGTGGTTTCGACCCTGTCTTCTGCCTGGAACCGCAAATACCCGTTTAATACCAGGAGCCGTAACCCCTGACTCTCTTTTGGGCTTTTTCCGACGCGGGTCGGTGTGATTCCCATAGTCCGGTGATTTGGATGAAGGGGAGCCGCGATGGGTCGGGCTGTGATGATCACGCGTTTGGACCGGTCTGG
>DATKQI010000289.1:0-14718 GCA_035532755.1 Acetobacteraceae bacterium | reverse complement strand
CGGCGCGTGATCTTCGGGCCGCCGGGCACCGTCGCGCGGTTCGACACCATCGAGGGTCCGAGCTTGAAGTGGCACGAAACGCTCCGCAACGAAGGGTACGAGCATCTCCACGTCGCCGGCCGCTACTACAACACGATGAAGATCGCACACGAACGGGAGGGTTTCGGCGGAAACCTCTACCATTCGATCGTGACGCAGTGGCGGGACATCCGCACCGGCATGACCGTCTATATGAACTATCAGCATATTTCCGGCTGGCCGGAGGCCGACGCCTGGTCCCCGACGAAGATCACCGTCGGTCCGTGACGGGGGCGGTGGGGCAGCGTGATCCCCCGCCATCGCGGTCTCTCCGCCTGACCCCGGCTGCATCCGCGCGGGCGCTGGTGCGGGCGGCTGTGTGAACGATCAGGGGCGGCGGTCTGGCCATCGGCTCTGGCATGCCTCCTCGCTTGTCATCTGTATATCGTAATGCGATATAATAGCCGGATGACAAGATCAGGCCCACTCCATTGACGAGCATCAAACCCACTCGGAAAGCGATACGCGCGCATGCGCAGGGCATGGGCGCCGAGGCGCATCGCCTGGGAGATTTCACCACCGATCGGCGGGTGCTGCTGATCGCGGCGATCGCGGTCATCGTCGCCACGGCCGGCGTGATCACCGGCGTGATTCTGCTGCGGCTGATCCGGCTGGTGACCAATCTCGCGTATTTCGGCCGATTGACCCTGGCCGATCTCAACATCGGGCACTCCCCGCTCGGCATCGCCGCGGTGGCCGTGCCGGTGGTCGGCTCCCTCATCGTCGGGCTGATGGCGCGCTACGGCAGCGAGAAGATCCGCGGTCACGGCATCCCCGAAGCGATCGAGGCCATCCTGCTCGGGCGCTCGCGGCTCGACGTCAAGGTCGCGATCCTGAAGCCTCTGTCCTCGGCAATCGCAATCGGGACGGGCGGGCCGTTCGGCGCGGAAGGCCCGATCATCATGACCGGGGGCGCGATCGGCTCGCTGATCGCGCAGTTGCTGCCGGTGAGCGACAACGAGCGCAAGACGCTGCTGGTCGCCGGCGCGACGGCGGGCATGACCACCGTGTTCGGCACGCCCATCGCCGCCATCATGCTCGCGGTCGAGCTGCTGCTGTTCGAATGGAGCCCGCGCAGCTTCATCCCGGTAGCGGTGGCCGGCGTGATCGCGGAGGTGGAGCGGACCTTCCTGCATCTGCCCTCGCCGCTGTTCCCGTTCCACGGCGGCATGGAAGTCTCGGCCCTGGGGCTTGGCGCCTGGGTTCTGATCGGCCTGCTGTCGGGGCTGCTGTCCTGCCTGCTGACCCAGCTTGTGTACGCCTGCGAGGACGGATTCCTGAAGCTGCCGATCCACTGGATGTGGTGGCCGATGCTGGGCGGGCTCGTCGTGGGCATCGGCGGCCTGATCGACCCGCGGGCGCTGAGCGTGGGGTACGACAACATCGCCCAGATGCTCCAGGGTGGCGCGCTGCCGGCCGCGGCCGTGCTGCTGCTGGTGGTGAAGGCCATTATCTGGTCGGTCGCGCTCGGCTCCGGCACCTCGGGCGGCGTGCTTGCGCCGCTGCTGATCATGGGCGGGGCGATGGGGGCGGCGCTGGCCGGCTTCCTGCCGGCGGCGAGCCCCGGCTTCTGGCCGCTGCTCGCCATGGCGGCGACCATGGGCGGGACGATGCGCTCCCCGCTCACTGCGACCTTCTTCGCGGTGGAGTTGACGGGCAACACCCATGTGCTGCTGCCGTTGATCGCCGCCTGCGCCACGGCGCATATCGTGACCGTGCTGCTGATGCGCCGCTCCATCCTGACCGAGAAGGTGGCGCGGCGCGGATACCACCTCGCGCGGGAATATCGCGTCGATCCCTTCGCGCTGACCCAGGCGATGGAGGTGATGGTGGCCGATGTGCAGACCCTGCCGGAAACGATGACGCTGCATGCCGCGGCCTCCTTCCTGACCGCGCCCACCACGACCCATCCGAGCTTCCCCGCGGTCGACGCCGGGGGGCGCGTGCTTGGCATCGTCGATCCGCCGACGGTGCTGCGCTGGCGCCGCGCCGGGCGGCATCGCACGACGACGCTCGGCGAATTGTTCGCCGGGAACAAGGTGACGGTCGCCTATCCGGACGAATATCTGGAAGGGCTCGCCGACCGGCTGATGACGGCCAACGTGGCGCATCTGCCGGTGGTCTCGCGGGAGGATGCGCGCCTTGTCGGCTATATCGGCTGGAAGGATCTGATGCGGATCAGGACGAAGCTGCAGGACGAGGCGAGCCGGCGCGTGGCCTTCTATCGCTGGAGCTGATCGCCGGGCCGCGCCCGTTCACGCATCCCGGCCCCCCGTTTTCACATCCGTCGCGTCTTCGCATAATCTGCGCCGATGAGCGAGAACGGGACAGACGAGGCCGCGCCGCGGGCGGCCGGCGAGGAGGCTTTGCGGTTGGCCGAGGCGATGGTGTTCGCCTCGGCCGCGCCGGTCAGCCTGCGGGCGCTCGCCCAGCTTCTGCCGGCGGCGGAGGATGCCGATGCCGTGATCGCGGCGTTGCGGGCCCGCTATGCCGGGCGGGGGGTGGAACTGGTGGAGGTGGCGGGCGGCGTGCAGTTCCGTACCGCGCCCGACCTCGCGCCCGCCTTGCGCAAGGTGGTGCAGATGCCGCGGCGGCTGCCGCGCGCGGCGATGGAGACGCTTGCCATTGTCGCCTACCACCAGCCCGTCACGCGGCCGGAGATCGAGGAGATCCGGGGGGCGAGCCTGTCCCAGCAGACCATGGACGCGCTGCTGGAGGCCGGGCTGATCACCGCGAAGGGGCGCAAGGAGACCCCCGGTCGGCCGACGATGTGGGGAACCACGCCCGCCTTCCTCGCCCAGTTCGGCCTGCGGGACCTGCGCGAGCTGCCGAAGCGGGAGGATCTGCTGGTCGAGCCGATCGGCGTGGGGGATCGCGCGCCGGAGGCGGAGGCCGGGCCGCCCGCCGATGCCGTTTCCCCCGATCCGGTTTCCTGCTAGTGCCAGCACCCATGGAAACCCGCCCCGCCGCCACTCCGCCCGCCTGCCCGCGCCGCATCGTGATCGCAGTGGGCTCGCCGGCCGCCGTGGCGGCGCTCTAGAACACCGGCCGGAGGCGGGCAGCGCAGATGTTCAATTTCGCCTGGTCGGAACTCGGCATGATCGCCGTGGTGGCGCTGATTCTCATCGGCCCCAAGGACATGCCGGTCGCCATCCGCACGGTGACGGAGCTGATCCGCAAGGCCCGGCGGATGGCCGGCGAATTCCAGACGCATGTGGACGACCTGGTGCGCGAGGCGAACCTGACGGAGGTGCGCGACCAGATCAGCGAGCTGCGCAACTACGACATCCGCGGCGAGATCGAGCGGCAGATCGATCCCGACGGATCGCTGACAGCGACACTGAACGAGAAGCTGATCGAACATGACACGCCGGTGGCGGAATACTCGCCGCAGATGATCGATCAGCCGCCGGAGGTGGATGAGGTGCCCACGCCCGCCTATGCCGCGGCCGACGGGGCCGATCCGCCGGCCTTCATCCCGCCCGGCGTCAGCCTGCCGGAACCCGCGCCCGCCTTCATCCCGCCGGGCATCCGGCGCTTCTAGACTTCCAGCCTCCAGCCCGACAGGACCGCCGTGGCAGCCCCCGAAGCAGACGACCCCATCAACGACAAGCCCATGCCGCTGCTCGAACATATCGTGGAGCTGCGGCGGCGGCTGATGTGGTCCATGGCGGCGTTCTTCGTGGCCTTCCTGCTGTGCTACCACTTCTCCGCCCAGATCTACTTCTTCCTGGCCGAACCGCTCGCCCACATCCTGAAGGCGCGGGGGGAGGAGCCGCGGCTGATCTACACGCAGTTGTATGAGGCGTTCTTCACCTATCTGAAGGTCGCTTTGTTCGGCGCGGCGTTCATCTCCTTCCCCATCATCGCCTCGCAAATCTACCTGTTCGTGGCGCCGGGGCTGTACCGGAGCGAGAAGAAGGCGCTGCTGCCCTTCCTGATCGCAACGCCGGTGCTGTTCGTGGCCGGCGCGGCGCTCGCCTACTATTTCGTGTTTCCCTATGCGTGGAGCTTCTTCCTGAGTTTCCAGACCCCGGGCACGCCGGCCGACCACGGGCTGCAGATCCAGCTCATGGCGAAGGTGTCGGAATATCTGAGCCTGGTGATGAAGCTGATCTTCGCCTTCGGCATCTGCTTCCAGCTGCCGGTGCTGCTGACCTTGCTGGGCAAGGTGGGGATCGTCTCGTCGAAGGGGCTGAAGAAGATGCGGCGCTATGCCTATGTCGGCGCGTTCGTGGTGGCCGCGGTGCTGGCCCCGCCCGATGTGCTGACGCAGACCGGGCTCGCGGTGCCGATCATCCTGCTCTACGAGATTTCGATCCTGACGGTCCGCTGGGTCGAGCCGAAACCTGTCGAGGGCTGAGCGATGCACGATGTCCGGGCGATTCGCGCAGACCCGCCCGCGTTCGATGCCGCGCTCGCCCGCCGGGGGCTGCCGGCCCAGGCGGCGGCGATCGTGGAGCAGGACGAGCAGCGGCGGGCGGCGCAGACCGCGTTGCAGGAACGGCAGGCGCGCCGCAACGCGCTCGCCCGGCAGGTGGGAGAAGGCCGCCGGGCCGGGGCGGATACCGCCGTGCTGGAGGCCGAGGGCACGGCGCTGCGGGCGGAGATGGAGGCGCTGGAGGGCCGGGCGGCCGAGCTGGACGGGGCGATCCGCGCCAGCCTGGAAAGCCTGCCCAACACGCTCGATCCGGATGTGCCGGACGGGGCGGATGAAAGCGCTAACATCGTACTCGCCCAGCATGGCGAGCCGCCGCGCTGGAACTTCCCCGCGCGCCAGCATTTCGAGCTGGGCGAGGCGCTGGGGCTGATGGATTTCGAGGCGGCGGCGAAGCTCGCCGGCACCCGCTTCGTGGTGCTGCGCGGGGCGCTGGCGCGCCTGGAGCGCGCGCTGGGGCAGTTCATGATCGACCTGCACACGGGCGAGCATGGCTACGAGGAAATGGCCGTTCCCTCGCTGGTGAACACCGAGACGGCCTATGGCACCGGGCAGTTGCCCAAATTCGCCGAGGACCTGTTCCGCACCACCGATGGGCGGTGGTTGATCCCGACCGCCGAGGTGCCGCTGACCAACCTCGTCGCCGGGCAGATCGTGCCTGCCGCAACCTTGCCGCTGCGCTTCACCGCGCTGACCGACTGCTTCCGCAGCGAGGCGGGATCGGCCGGGCGGGACACGCGGGGAATGCTGCGGCAGCACCAGTTCCGCAAGGTGGAGATGGTCTCGATCACCCGCCCCGAGGACAGCGATGCCGAGCACGAGCGGATGACCCGCTGCGCGGAAGCGGTGCTGCGCCTGCTGGAGCTGCCGTTCCGCCGGGTGGTGCTGAGCGCGGGCGATACCGGGTTCGGCGCGGCCAAGACGTTCGACCTGGAGGTGTGGCTGCCGGGGCAGGGGACGTGGCGGGAGATCAGCTCCTGCTCCAACACGCGCGCCTTCCAGGCACGACGGATGAATGCCCGGCTGCGGGACGCCGGGGGCAAGGTGGCCGGCCATGTGCATACGCTGAACGGCTCGGGCGTGGCGGTCGGGCGGGCGCTGATCGCGGTGATGGAGAACCACCAGAACGCGGACGGGTCCATCCGCATTCCCGCGCCGGTGCAGCCCTATCTCGGCGGACTGGGGCGTATCGGCGGGAGTTAGCCGCCGGTGCCGGGCAGCGGCTTGCTGCCGGTGAAGAGCCTGGCGAGGGCACCCGCGGCGTTGGCTGCGAAGTGCCGGGGCGTGAATATGTGCATCGTGTGGATGAAGGTTTCCGCCATGCTTTCCGGCCGGCCCGGATCGAGCGCGTGGGTCTCGGCCAATGCCTGCTCCGTCTCGGTCAGCGCGGGTGGCGTAAATGGGCGGAGGCTGCGCCCGGCGGGGCGGATCAACCGGTCGAGGGTGCGGGCGAGCGAGCCGCCTTCGGCATCCAGCGTCTGCCGCAGGGTTTCCCGATCGACGCCCAGATGTTCGCTGACCAGGGCATCGCGCACCTCCAGGATCGCCGCGCGCAGGGCGGCGGCGTTCGCCGCGTCCGGGTCCACCTCCACCGCGAGGTCGCATTCCGTGTCGAGGCCCATCGAGCGGTTGTTGATGTTGGAGGAGCCGACGCGCAGCAGCGCATCATCCACCACCAGCACCTTGGCGTGCACGTAGATGTCGGCCCCGCCCTCGGTCACGGGCGTACAGAAGCGGAGGCGGCCGTAACGGTCGGCCGCGCGCAGGCGGCCGAGCAGCAGGGCGCGGGCCGAGCCCATCACCTCCTCCTCCAGCCAGCCGATCGACCGGTGCGGGTTGACGATCACCACCTCCGGCCCGTCCGGCTCGGCCAGCCGCGCACCCAGTGCGGCGGCAATGCGATGGCTGCTGAAATACTGGCTTTCCAGATAGATGCAGCGTTTGGCGGAGGCGATCGCGGCGAGGTACAACGCCTCGATCTCATGCACCTCATCCTGCCCGTCATAGGCCGGTTCGGTACGGGCGATCGCGACATCCACATCGCGGAAGGCGGGTTCAAGGCCGCCTGGCCAGCGGATCTGGTCCGGCGGGGGTGCCGGCAGGCTGCGGCCGGTGGCGGCCTGCCAGCGGGCGCGGGCGAGATCGCCCAGGGCGCGCGCGGCAGCGCCGTCCACGGCGGTCGTCACGTCATGCCAGGGGCCGTAGGGTGCGCCGCCGGGGCGGAGGCGTTGCGGGTCGTCGTCCCGGTGGGCCGGGGTGTCCCAACGGTCGATCGTGATGTCGATGCCGCCGCAGAAGGCGAGCGCGTCGTCGATCACCACGATCTTCTGGTGGTGGCATGCTTCCGCCGGGTGATGCCGGTCGAGGCGGAAATGCAGCCGTGGCGAGGCCAGCCAGTCGAGCAGGATGAGCGGCGGCATGCCCCGGATGGGCATCTTCAGGAACGCGAGGTCCCAGCGCAGCACATGGATCTGCACCTGCCTGTTGCGCCGGACGACATGGCTGAGGAACCGGCCGAGCTGGTCGGGCGCCGCGGGGTCGCCGCCGTCGCGGTCGAGTTGCACGCGCGTGTCGAAATCCCAGCCGATCATCAGCACCGAGTGTTGCGCCTGCAGGATCGCGGCCTTCAGATGGGAGAAATAGGCGGCGGCATCGACGATGACGGCCATCCGGTCCGCCCGGGCGATGCGCCAGCAGGTGGCCCCTGGCCGCAGCACCGGGTCGGTCATGCGCCTCTCCCGGCTCCCTCAGCCCGCGACGCCAAGCCGGCCGGCGAGATCCTGGATGAACTGCCAGGCGACGCGGCCGGAGCGGGCGCCGCGCGTGACCGACCATTCCACCGCCTCGGCCCGCAGGGCATCCGGCGCGATCGGCAGGCGCAGATCGGCGGCATAGGCGTCCACCATGGCGAAGAAGGTATCCTGGTCGCAATTGTGGAAGCCGATCCACAGGCCGAAGCGGTCGGACAGGGAGACCTTCTCCTCCGTCGCCTCGGAGGGGTTGATGGCGGTGCTGCGCTCGTTCTCGATCATGTCGCGCGGCATCAGGTGGCGGCGGTTGGAGGTGGCGTAGAACAGCACGTTCGCCGGCCGGCCCTCGATCCCGCCATCCAGCACCGATTTCAGCGCCTTGTAGTCGGCGTCCTCGCGTTCGAACGACAGATCGTCGCAGAAGATCAGGCAGCGGCGCGTGTGTTCGCGCAGCCCGTTCAGCAGGTCCGGCAGGGTGCGGATGTCCTCCCGGTGGATCTCGATCAGGGCGAGGCTGCCCGGCGCGCGGGCGTTCGCCGCCGCGTGCGCCGCCTTCACCAGGGAGGATTTGCCCATGCCGCGCGCGCCCCACAGCATGGCGTTGTTGGCCGGCAGCCCGGCGGCGAAGCGCAGCGTGTTGTCGAGCAGGATGGATTTCTGCCGGCCCACGCCCTGCAGCAGGCCGATCTCCACGCGCGCGACCGACGGCACCGGGACAAGGCGCGGCGGCGCGGGGTGCCAGACGAAGGCATCCGCCGCGGAAAGATCCGGCCGGGCCGGCGGCGGCGGGGCCAGGCGTTCCAGCGCCTCGGCGACACGGGTGGCGAGGCTGATCAGCGAGGCATCCATGGGGCAGGGGTCCGCTCGGTGGGGTGACTTGACGCCAAGGGGGCGGAAACTATGGTCCCCCGCACCTCACCGCAACCCGGAACCCCCCAGATGTCGCTCTTCCCCGTGCTGATCTCCCCTGCCTATGCCCAGGCCGCCACTGGCGGCATCGCCGGCTCCCTGGGGACGCTGACCCAGTTCGCGCCGCTGATCCTGATCTTCGCGGTGTTCTACTTCCTGCTCATCCGCCCGCAGCAGCAGCGGCAGAAGGATCTGAAGCGCACGCTGGGCGATCTGAAGCGCGGGGACCGCGTCGTCACCGCCGGGGGCATTCTGGCGCTGGTGACCAGGGTGACGAAGGAATCGAACGAGATCGAGGTGGAGATCGCGCAGAACGTGCGGGTGACCGTGCTGCGCGAGACGATCACGAACGTGATCAAGCCGAAGGCGGCGAACGACGCGAAGGCGGTGGCGAAGGAGTAGGCTGGCCTCCACATCAGACAGGCCGGGTGACCCTTCCGGCCGGCAGTCTTCCTGCGAGGCTTGAGCGGTGCGCAAGGTGCGGATGATCGTCGGGCTGGTGCTGGCGGCCCTGGTGGCGGCCTGCGCCGCCGCGCCGCCGTCTCCCGCTCTGGCCTCGGGCGCCTGCCGGCTGCATCGGCTGGCCCGGCTGCACGTCACGCTGCGGAACGACCTGCCGATCATCGCGGTGCGCATCAACGGGCGGGTGGCGCATCTGATGCTGGATACCGGCAGCGGCGTGACCATCCTGACCACCGGGGCGGCGCGGCGGCTGGATGCGACGCTGGATTTCCGCCACAGCTACCGCGTGGCGGCGGTGGGCGCGACGGCGGACATGACGCCGGCACGGCTGCAACTGGTGCAACTGGGCGGGCTGATCCTGGCGGATCGGAAGGTCGCCGTGGGCAGCTTCGGGTTCGGCTCCCCCGCGCTGTGGCCGCATGGGGAGCCGGACGGCATCGCCGGGGCGGACATCCTGTCGGCTTACGATGTCGATCTGAACCTGCCGGCGCGGCGGCTGACCCTGTATCGCCCGACCCCCTGCCCGACGATGACGCCGCCCTGGTGCCACCCGTGCAACGTGCTGCCGGTGCGGCGCCTGGCCGACAACCGGCTGGTGCTGGGCGTGAGGCTGGACGGCCGCCCGTTGCAGGCCGCGCTGGACACGGGTTCGCAGTTGACGACGATCACGCGGCAGGCGGCATTGGCCGTGGGCGTGACGCCGGTTTCCCTGCGCGGCGATCCCTCCACGCTGACCCACGGTACGGGGCAGGGAAGCGCGCGGCTGTACATGCAGCGCTTCGGGGCGTTCACGGCGGCCGGGGAAACCTTCCGCCACCGGCGCATCGCGGTGCTGGATGGCGGCCTGCCGTCCAGCGACATGCTGCTCGGGATCGATCTGTTGAAGACGCGGCGGCTGTGGCTGTCCTACGCCACGCGGCAGGTGTTCATCGCGCCGACAACCCCGTTGCGCGCCAACGCGGGGCGTTGACCCGCCCGCGTCGCGCGGGCGGGGTCAGGTTCGCAAGGGCTCAGGCGGATTTCAGGGCGGCTTCGGCGAATTCGTAATTCGCGAGCTTGTCCAGCCAGTTCTGCACGTAATCCGGCCGGCGGTTGCGGAAATCGAGGTAGTAGCTGTGCTCCCACACATCGCACCCGAGCAGGGCCTTGCCCTCGCCGGTGGCGAGCGGGTTGGAGCCGTTCGGCGTTTTCGTGACGACGAGCTTGCCGTTCTTGTCCCGGATCAGCCAGGCCCAGCCGGAACCGAACTGGCCGACGGCCGCGGCTTTGAACGCATCCTTGAACTGGGCGACGGAGCCGAAATCCTCGGTGAGCTTCTTCTCCAGCGCGCCGGGCATCTTGCCGCCCTGCGGGGCCATCGCCTGCCAGAACAGGATGTGGTTCCAGTGCTGCCCGGCATTGTTGAACACCGGCGCGAGATCGGCCTTGCCGTGGGCGAAGGCCACGATCTCCTCCAGCGACTTGCCTTTCAGCGCGTCGTTCTTCTCCACGAAGCCGTTGAGCGCGGTGACATAGGCCTGGTGGTGCTTGCCGTGGTGCAGCTCCAGCGTTTCCTCGCACATGCCGGCGGACGCGAGCGCGGTCTTGGCGTAGGGGAGGGCGGGAAGTTCGAAGGCCATGGAGCGTTCTCCGATTCTGTTGCGGCTTTGAAATACACGATGCCCGTGGGGCAGCCCAGATGTGGGCCGCCAGCCAGAGGTATGAACGCGGCGGAGGCCCGTCAAGCGCGCATCGCGCCCGCCGCTTGTGCCGCAGCCCATTCCGGGCCATCAGCGCCGGATGCTCTCGCCGCCGGGCGCGCTGGTGCGTCGCCATGACCCCGATCGGTTCCTGACCGCGCTGTTCGCCCCGGCCGAACGGCGGGAGGCGCTGTTCGCGCTCTATGCCTTCAATCACGAACTGGCCCGTGCCCGGGAAGTGGCCTCGGAGCCCGGGCTTGTGCTGATCCGCCTGCACTGGTGGCGGGAGGTGGTGGAGGGTGCACCACGGCGGCACGAGGTGGCGGAGCCGCTGGCCGCCGCCCTCGCATCCGGCGCGCTCGATCGGGCCGATCTGCTCGGGCTGATCGATGCGCGGGAGATCGAGGCGGAGGCCGCGATCCCCGACCTCGACGCCTGGCGGGCCTATGTGCTCGGCACCGCCGGCGCCATTGCGGCGGCGGCCGGGCGGGCGCTGGGCGGCGGCGAGCGCGATCGGGAGATGTTGCGGCTGCTGGGTGGCGCCTACGGAGCGGCCGGGGTGTTGCGCAGCTTGGGGGCCGTGGCGCGGCAGGGGCGCTGCCTGCTGCCGGAGACGCTGCTGCGCGATGCGGGGCTGAGCCCGGAGGCGGCGATGGCAAATCCCGTATCGCCCGCGCTGCGGCCGGTGCTGGAGACGCTGGCCCGCGAGGGGATCGCGTGGCTGCATGCGGCGCGCGGTTTCAGGCCGGGCCGAACCCTGATCGCAGCGGCGCTGCCGGCGGTGCTTGCCCGGCGGGATTTGCGGCGGGGGGCGGGGCGCGTCCGGCCGCGCGGGCTGGCCGATCGGCTGGCGGTGACGATCGCGGGGCTGGCGGCCCGGATCTGACCGCGATTGCGCGGCCTGGCGTTTTCGGCAACGTATGGGCGCATGGAACTGGTCCGGCGGAATCGCGACCTGCGCGTCGATTTCTTCCGTGGCGTCGCCCTATGGTTCATCCTGCTGGACCACATTCCAGGCGATGTGCTGAACGCGTTCACCCTGCGCAACTACGTGCTGAACGACGCGACCGAGGTGTTCGTGCTGCTGGCCGGCTTCGCCGCCGGGCTGACCTACGGCCGCACGCAGGATCGGCACGGCTGGCTGTTCGCCGCGGCGGACGTGATGAAGCGGGTGTGGCTGCTGTACGTGGCGCACATCTTCCTGTTCGTGGTGTTCGCAAGCCAGGTCGGCTACGCCGCCGCCGCGCTCGACAAGGCAAGCTACCTGGAGGAGATCGGGCTGGACCCGCTGAGCCAGGCGCCCTATCGCGCGCTGCTGGATGCGCTCACCCTGCGCTACCAGCCGGCCTATCTGAACGTGCTGCCGATGTATATCGCCATCATGGCGGGCTTCGCGTTCGCCCTGCCGCTGCTGCGCCGGCCGGCGGTGCTGGCGGTGTGCTCGTTCGCGCTGTATGTGGCCGCGCGCAGCTTCGGGTGGAACCTGCCCACCTGGCGCGGCGGGGGCTGGTTCTTCAACCCGCTGACCTGGCAGTTCCTGTTCGTCCTTGGCGTGCTGATGGGCCGGGGGCACCTGCATCTGCCGACGCGGCTGGACCGGCGGTGGGTGGACGCGCTGGCGGTGCTGCTGCTGCTGATCGGTGCGGCCATCCTGCTGGTGACATGGCACCGGCCCGATCTGCGCGTGCATGTGCCGCTGCCGATCGCCCGGGTGATCCTGCGGATCGACAAGGGCGGGATGCATCCGTTCCGGCTGATCTCCATCCTGGCCCTGACATGGCTGACCGTCCGGCTGGTGCCGGCCGGCGCGCGGTGGGTGAACGCGCCGGCGGCATCCCCGCTGGTGCTGGTGGGCCAGCACGGGTTGCCGGTGTTCTGCTCCGGCATCTTTCTCGCGTTCCTCGGCCGGCTGGCGCTGGAGCGGTGGGGCGGCTGGCCGATGCAGATCCTGATCAACGCAGCCGGCGCGGCCGGGCTGCTGGGGGTCGCGGCACTCGGGGCGTGGTACCGCGCGAAGGGGGCCGAGACCAAGCCAAGGGGGCCGGTGGCCGCCAGGCCGGGGGGCGGCTGAGATGCGGATTCGGACCCGGTTCATGCCAATCCTGTGCGCAATCGTGCTGGTGCTGGCCGGTTCGCCGCAGGCCGCCGCCGACTGCCCGGCGATGGCCGATCTGGCCGCGGACGCCGTGCCGCTGCCGCATGTGCAGGCGGCGATCCGGGCCGGCCGGCTCGATATCCTGGCGGTGGGTGCGCCGAACATGGTTCGCGGCTATCCGGCGCAGATGGTCGCGCGGCTGCGGGCGCAGCAGCCCGGGCTGTCCATCAATCTGCGGCTGCGGACGCGGCGCGGGATGACCGTGGCCGGCGGGGCGGTGACGATCCGCCGTGGGCTGGTCCGGCGCAAGGCGGCGCTGGTGCTGTGGCAGACCGGCACGGTGGAGGCGCTGGACAATGTGGATCCCGCCGGTTTCCAGGACCGGCTGGCCGAGGTGGCGGCGGATGCCGCGGGCCAGGGCGCGGACCTGATCCTGATCGAGCCGCGATTCAGCCGCTTCCTTGTCACCGAGACCGACCTGCAGCCGTATCTGGACGCGATGCAGACGGTCGCGCTGCTGCCGGGCGTGGCGCTGTTCCATCGCTTCGAGCTGACGCAGGACTGGGCCGATACGCCGGCACTCGATCTTGACGCCGCCGGGACGCGGGCGCGGCGGCTGGCGGTGGTGCATCTGTTGAATGTTTGTGTGGGGCGCGCGCTGGCGCGAATGGTGATCGATGGCATCCGATAGCATCGCGGCGGCGGCACAAGGCCGGTTTGCGCCGATAGAAGCAAAGCCAGCCCTCGATCCGCTCGCGGTTTCGGTGATGGTGGCGCTGTGCGTGTGCTGGGGCCTGAACCAGGTGGCGATCAAGGTGGCGGAGGCCGGGATTCCGCCGGTGCTGCAAGCCGGGCTGCGCTCGGCGGGAGCGGGCGTGCTGCTGCTGTGCTGGATGCGCGCGCGGCGCATTCCGCTGCTCGACCGCGATGGATCGCTGTGGCCGGGGCTTGCCGTCGGGGCGCTGTTCGGCGTGGAGTTCCTGCTGTTCTACGTCGGGCTCGATCTCACCACCGTCTCGCGCGGCGTGGTGTTCCTCTACAGCGCGCCGTTCTGGGTGGCGATCGGGGCGCATCTGTTCCTGCCGGATGACCGGCTGAGCCCGATGAAGCTGGCGGGGCTCGCCGCCGCCTTCGCCGGGCTGCTGCTGGCCTTCGCCGACGGGCTGCACACCACCGCCGCGCACGGCACGCTGCTGGGCGACGGGCTGTGTCTGATGTCCGCCATGCTGTGGGGCGCGACGACGCTGGTGGTGAAGGGCACGCGGCTGGTGGCGATCCGCGCGGAGAAGACGCTGTTCTACCAGCTCGGCGTGTCCGCGGTGATGCTGCTGCCGGCCTCGCTGCTGATGGGCGAGCGGGGAATCGCGCATGCGGACTGGCTGGTGCTGGGGGCGCTGGCCTATCAGATCGTGCTCGTCGCATTCGCGAGCTACGTGGCGTGGTTCTGGCTGATGATGCGCTATCCGGCCTCGCTGCTGTCCTCGTTCTCGTTCCTGGCACCCGTGCTGGGCGTGGGATTCGGCGCGCTGCTGCTGGGCGATCATGTGGGGCCGACGCTGGGGGCGGCGGTGGCCTTGATCGCGGGCGGCATCTACGTGGTGAACCGGCCGGCGCGAAGGGTGCGAAAGCCGGCCCGATGCTGAAGCATGCACGCACGCGGGTGCTCGACATCGGCTACGAGGAAACCGGGCCGGGGGACGGGCGGCCGGTGCTGCTGATGCACGGGTTTCCCTACGATCCGCGCGCCTTTGATGGCGTGGTTCCCGGCCTCGTCGCCGCCGGGTGCCGGGTGATCGTGCCGTACTTGCGCGGCTACGGGCCGACCCGGTTCCTGTCCGAAGGCACGATGCGCTCAGGCCAGCAGGCCGCTCTTGGGGCGGACCTGCTGGCGCTGCTGGATGCGCTCGGCATCCCGCGTGCGGTGCTCGCGGGTTACGATTGGGGCGGGCGCGCAGCCTGCATCGTCGCCGCACTATGGCCGGAGCGGGTGAGCGGGCTGGTGAGCATCGGCGGATACAACATCCAGGACATCGCCGGATCGGCGGTGCCGCTGGCGCCGGAGCAGGAATACCGGTTCTGGTATCAGTACTATTTCCACAGCGAACGCGGCCGCGCCGCCTTGCAGGCCGACCGGCGGGGCGTGTGCCGGCTGCTGTGGCGGCTGTGGTCTCCGGCCTGGAACTTCGACGAGACGACGTTCGCGCGCAGCGCGGCCTCGTTCGACAATCCGGATTTCGTGGATGTGGTGGTGCATTCCTATCGCCATCGGTTCGGCTACGCGGCGGGCGATCCCGCTTATGACGGGCT
>DATKQI010000288.1:0-30426 GCA_035532755.1 Acetobacteraceae bacterium | reverse complement strand
CCACGGAGGAGATCAAGCACATGCACGTCTTCGTCACGGGTGCGGGCGGCTATATTGGCGGGTCGGTCGCGGTTCGTCTGGTGCAGTCCGGGCACCGCGTCACCGGCCTCGCGCGCAATGAGGAAACCGCCGCGCAGCTGCGCCGGCGCGGCATCGCGCCGGTCGTGGGCACGCTGGACGATGCCGATCTGCTGCTGCGCGAGGCGCGCCGCGCCGAGGCGGTGGTCAATGCCGCCAGCAGCGATCATCGCGGGGCGGTGGAGGCGCTGGTCGCCGGCCTGTCCGGCTCCGGCAAGCCGCTGCTGCACACCAGCGGCACGAGCATCGTCGCCGACACCGCGGGGGGCGAGTACAGCGATCGGGTCTATGATGAGGAAACCCTGCCCGAGCCGGTGCCGGAGAAGGCGGCGCGGGTGGCCATCGACCGGCTGGTGCTTGGCGGCGCGGCGCGGGGCGTGCGCGGCGTCGTCATCTGCAACGCCCTGATCTATGGCCGCGGCCTCGGGCTGCGCGCCGACAGCGTGCAGATCCCCGCCCTCGTCAGCCAGGCGCGCAAGAGCGGGATCGTCCGTCACGTCGGGCGCGGGCTGAACGTGTGGTCGACCGTCCACGTCGCGGACGTGGCGGCGCTCTATCTGCTCGCCCTCGACAAGGCCGCGCCCGGAACCTTCTGCTTCGCGGAAAGCGGCGAGGCTGCGTTCGGGGATATTGCCGCCGCCATCGCCGCGGCGCTCGGTCTCGGCCGGCCGGAACCGTGGCCTGTCGAGGACGCCATTCGCGAATGGGGATATCAGCGGGCGGTGTTCTCGCTGGGCTCGAACAGCCGGGTCCGCGCCAGGCGCGCGCGGGACGTTCTCGGCTGGCGGCCGCAGCCTGGTTCCGTCATCGACTGGATCGCGCAGGACCTCCGCGCGGCCGCCGGCTGACCGGCCGGGCAGCCAGTGGGCACCGTCAGTGGGCGGTGGTCGGGGCGGCCGGCGGTGCCGCCACCCGGCGCATCAGCGGCACCAGCAGCGTGGCCACGATGAAGGCGAGCATGATGGCGCGGAACGCATCGGCGAAAGCGAGCGTCGATGCCTCGCGATACGCCAGATGCCAGAGCTGGCGCAGCGCCGCCGCGGCGGGCGTTCCGGCCAGGCCGGGTTGCGCGGCGTAGAGGCCGGTGACGCCCTGGACATAGCGGTCCATCGCGCCGTTCGCCGGCGTGAGATGCGCCGCGATCATCTGGAAATGCAG
Organism: Acetobacteraceae bacterium; assembly: GCA_035532755.1. Classification (GTDB taxonomy): domain Bacteria; phylum Pseudomonadota; class Alphaproteobacteria; order Acetobacterales; family Acetobacteraceae; genus DATKQI01. The sequence continues at coordinate 29,190 of DATKQI010000288.1, read as the reverse complement.
GTTGGTCCGGTCGTTGATGATGGCGGCGCTGACCGCGATGCCGACCGCACCGCCGAGGTTGCGCATCATGTTGAACAGTCCGCTCGCGTATTTCAGCCGCTCCGGCGGCAGGCTGCCGAGGCCGAGGGTGACGCTCGGCGCCACCGCGAACACCTGCGGGAAGCCGCGCAGCAGTTGCGGCACCAGCAGCTCCGCGGCACCCCAGTCATGGGTGATGAAGCTGAAGCTCCACATCGAAAGGCCGAAGCAGGCGAGGCCGAACATCATCAGCCAGCGGCCGTCGAAGCGGCGTGCCAGCACGATGTACACCGGCGTGCCGACCAGCGAGGCCGCGCCGAGCGAGAAGATGGCAACCCCGGTCTGCCACGCGCTGTAGCCGCGCACATAGCCGAGGAACAGCGGCGTCAGGTAGATCGTGGTGAAGATGCCGATGCCGGTGACGAAGGACAGCACGCAGCCCAGCGCGAAGTTGCGGTTGCCGAGCGCGCGCAGATCGACCACCGGATTGCGGCAGGTCAGGCTGCGCGCGACGAACAGCGCGAGCGAGGCGGCGGCGATCCAGGCGCACAGCCGGATCGTCGCATCGTCGAACCAGTTCCACCGCGTGCCTTCCTCCAGCACGTATTCCAGCGTGCCGAGGCCGACCGCCATCAGCGCGATACCGGGATAGTCGGCGCCGCGCAGCAGCGACAGATCGGCCGTGTCGATGCGCACCAGCAGCGGCACCAGCACGGTGATGGCAAGTCCGGGGACGAGGTTGACGTAGAACAGCCAGTGCCAGTTCAGCGTGTCGGTGATCCAGCCGCCGACGATCGGTCCCAGCGTCGGTGCGATCGAGGCGATGGTGCCGATCACCGCCGCCGAATAGACCCGCCGCGGCCCCTGGAAGAAATGGAACGAGGAGGTGAACACGGTCGGGATCATCGACGCGCCGAGCAATCCCTGCAGCGCGCGGAACACGATCATGCTCTCGATGTTCCAGGCCAGCCCGCACAGCATGCTGGCCAGCGTGAATCCCGCCGCCGAGATCGTGAACAGCCAGCGCGTCGAGAACACCCGCGTCAGCCAGCCGGACAGCGGGATCATGATGATCTCGGCGATCAGATAGGCGGTCTGCACCCAGCTGATCTCGTCCTGCGCGGCCGACAATCCGCCACCGATCTCCTGCAGGGAGGAGGCGACGATCTGGATGTCGAGCAGGGCCGCGAACATGCCGGCGCACATCACCACGAACGGCAGGATCGACGGCGGACGCGCCACCGGGCCGCTCATGGCGAGGCGGACTCCGCCGCGCGCGTGTCGATGCCGATCGTGGTGGACAGGCCCGGCCGCAGCAGCCGCAGCTTCGGGTCCGCGGCGTCGAGCGCGACGCGCACCGGCACGCGCTGCACGATCTTGGTGAAGTTGCCGGTGGCGTTCTCCGCCGGGATGATGCTGAACACGGCGCCGGTGCCGTGCGCGAGACTGACCAGATGGCCGTGGAACACATGGCCCGGCAGGATGTCGGCGATGACGGTCGCGGGCTCGCCCGGCGCCATGCGGGCAAGCTGGTCCTCCTTGAAATTGCCGTCCACCCAGAGGCCGCTGGCCGGGATCACCGACAGCAGATAGCTGCCGGCGGAGACATAGGCGCCGACCTGCGCCGCACGGTTGCCGACATAGCCGTCGATCGGCGCGCGGATCTCGGTGTAGCCGAGGTTGAGCCGCGCGGTGTCGAGATCCGCGCCGGCCTGCGCGACCGCCGCCGCGGCCTCGGCGATGCGGGCGGCGAGCACCGCAAGCTGTTCCCGCGCCGCCGCCAGCGCGGCATCGGCCGCGGTGACGGCGGCCCGCGCCTGTGCGTCCAGCGCCTCGCTGCGCTGCGCATCCTGGCGCGAGCCGGCGCTCGCGCTGGCCAGCACCCGGTAGCGCGCCGCATCGACGGCGGCGAACCGCGCCTGCGCGGATTTTGCGGCGAGGTCCGCGGCCTGCGCGCGAATCGCCGCCTCCTGCTCGGCGTATTCGGCGCGCAGCCCGGCCAGCGCCGCCGTCCGCCCGACCCGCACCGCCTGCGCGTGGGCGAGGGCGGCGCGATAGTCCCGCGCGTCCAGGCGGATCAGCAACTGACCGGCCCGCACGCGCTGGTTGTCCGCCACCAGGACGTCCGTCACGAAGCCGCCGACATGCGGGGCGACGGCGGTGACGTTGCCGCCGACATAGGCGTCGTCGGTGCTCTCGATGAAGCGTCCGACCGTCCACCACCGGTAGCCGAACCAGCCGCCGCCGGCGACGATCGCCAGCGCCGCGCCGGCCAGAACGAGCCGGCGCAGACCGCCGCGGGCACGCGCACGGGCGGGCGCGATCAGCGTGTCGCGGCCGGCGAGGCTGCTACCGGACATCGGTGCCTCCCGCCGGCGCGTCCGGCGCGACGCGGGCAGCGCCGTGCCGCCGGCGCGTTCCTTCGTCGGCGGCCGGGCCGGCCGCGGTGCGGAAGCGGGCCGGCGTCATCGGCTGGCCGCTCACCCGGTCCACCAGCACCGGCTCGGCCGGCGTCCCCGTCGCGCGGTCCACCAGGACGACGCTCGGCCCTTCCGGCGCGAAATGCTTGTTGCCCCAGGCGAGCAGCGCCCACAGCACGGGACGGAAGTCGCGGCCGCGCTCGGTCAGCAGGTATTCGTCACGCGGCGGATGCTCGCTGTAGCGCCGCCGTTCCAGCAGCCCCGCCTCGACCAGCGCCGCGAGCCGCCGCGTCAGCATGTTGGGGGCGATGTCCAGGTTCTTCTGGAACTGCTCGAACCGCGTGGCGCCCTGGAACGCGTCGCGCAGGATCAGGATGCTCCACCACTCGCCGACCCGCTCCAGGCTGCGGGCGATCGGACATTGCAGGCTTTCGAAGCTCTTGCGCCGCATGGCCGCGCTCCATCGCTATCATGATGATAGCAATGCGCCTGTCACTTGCATAACGCAAGTCACGAGACCCCGCCGGATCGGCAGGCCAGCCCGGCGGCGGATGTATGGCAAGGGCGGGGGGCGGTCAGGGGGTCGGTTGAGGATACGTGCAAAAATCCTCACGCGGCTGTTTCGAACGGCAGCGGTTGCGGGTCGAGCGGCGGGGGCAGGTCGCCCATGTCGAGGACGTACTGCCCGAAGCGTCGGATGTGCTCGCGCGTGTAGGGGCTGAGGCAGCCGACCAGAGCGGGGGTGACGGCGTGCCCGTCGTGGTTCATCGCGCCGAGCGTGGCGGTCAAATCGGCGACGTTGGACAGCATCACCGCGTTGGCGACGAGGCTCGCGTATTTGAGCTGCTTCTCCTGCTCGACGGGATCGCCGCTCTTGATGACGGGGCCGCCGAACGAGACCCAGTCGAGGAAGTCGTTGAAGGCTTCGATCTTGGTGGTCTCGGCGCGGATCGTCCGGCGGATTTCCGTGTCGGCGATGAACCGCAGCAGGAACAGCGTGCGCTCGACGCGGCCGATCTCGCGGAACGCCCGGTAAAGCCGGCTGCGGCGGTTGTACGTGCCGAGTTTGCGCAGCAGCATCGACGGCGTGACCCACCCCGCCTGGATCGACAGAACCACCTGGAACACGTCGCGGGCGTGTGTCGCGATCAGGTCCCAATCGATCTCGGCCCTGAACAGCGCGTCGATGTGGCGGTAGCGGATCGACGCCGCGGGCCGGTAGAACGTGACGTCGCCGATGCTGCGCATGCGGGGCATCAGCTTGATGCCGAGGAGCCGGCACAGGCCGAAGACGGGTTCGCTCTGACCCTGGGTGTCGGCATGCAGCGTGTCGGGCTGGATCACGGAGCGGTTCTTCATCAGCCCGTCAAGGATGTGGACCGCCTCCCAGACGCCGCACGGGATGAAGCTCGTGAACAGCGCGATGTAGCTGTCGGCGATGTGGTGGTAGGCGATCCCGCCATACCCGCCATAGCGGATGTGCCGCGAGCCGATCAGGTTGTTCTCGCGGAGTTTGACGTGGGTGCCGTCGGCGATCGCCGCGCGGCCGCCGCCCCAGTGCCGGGGCAGCGGGAAGCGGGCGTACTGGTCGATGACGTCTACCATCGCGGCTTCCAGCTTGTCGGCGTTGATGTGCTGCGCGTTGATCCGGCGCAGCGCCTGCGCGGTCGCGATGCCGGGCGCATGGCGCGCGGTCTGGTTCGGGCCGAGGTTGCAGCCGTAGCCGAAGACGGTGAACAGGTAGCGCTGGACGGCCTGCGCGAGCTTGGGGTCGGCGCCGGACGGCGGCCCAAAATGCCGCGTGTAGCGGGACCAATGTTCGGCATGCTTGAGGATGTCGAGGAGGTGCCGCTCGGGCATGCGCGCACGAACCTCCTGCTCGAAATCCGCCAGCCCGGCGGGCGGCGGCGTGGCTGGCATCTGTCTGAGATGCGGCGTCCCGTCCTCGCCGATGCTCAGCGCGGTGTTGTCGGGCAGGCCGGCGTCGACCTCGGTGGCGGCTTGGGTCAGTTCGGCCTTCAGCATCGCCGCGAAGTCCTCGCCCCGCTCAGGGATGCCGAGGGCCGCGCAGTAGGCCGGCAGCCGGCGTTCGCACTCGGACCAGGGCAGGAGTTGCGCCCGGTAGTCTGCGAAATTTTCGGCGCCGACGACGTAGAGGTCGCCGGTCTGCAGCGCGTCCACCAGATGGATGAAGACGCAGACTTCCAGCGCGCGCCGGTCGAAGACGATATCAGGGCGGCGCCTCACCACGAAGCTCCGCCAGCGCTGCGACGAGAACCCAAGGTCGATGTCTGCCTGCACGTCGGGCCGGCGCGCGTGCCGGTGCGCGCTCACCACGGCCCACGCGTCCAGCAGGCTGCGATCCTGCGTCGCCGACCGGATGTCGAGCAGATCGACCAGGCGGAACAGCAGGGCGCGGTGACGGGCGTGGATCGGCCAGAGCAGCGGCAGGTCGTTGTCGCGGTGCCAGGCGGACACGGTCTCGCACTGCGCCGCCAGCGCATCGACGCCGCCCTGCTCGGACAGCAGCGCCCGCACGCGAGAACCAAACGCGTCGTCGGCCTCCTGCGCCTGCGCCGTCTCGAGCACCTGGCCGAAGACGCCGATCAAGGCCTCCTCGATATCCCGGTGCTGGTCGCGCAGCGTTTCGAGCTGTTCCTTGGCGAGCGCCTGCGTGCGCCGGATGCGGCGCAACATCATCTCGACCAGCTCGTCGCGGCACCGCATCCGCGCCTGGCGCAGGAGGGCGAGCAGGAGCGTGTGGCGTCTGCCCGGCTGCGTGACGTCCGTCAGATCGCTCACCTCCATCACCGCCGCCTCGGCCGCGAACTGGCGCAGCTTGGTGTGGGCGATGCCCTGCAAGGCCAGGTCGGGGTCGATCATTCCGCCCAGCCATTCCAGCCGCTCCACCCAAAGCCTGATCGTCGTGGGCGTGGCCGGGCCGGGCGCCTGCTTGAGGCGATTGAACGGGGTCGTCGCGCTGTCGGGCGGCCTGGTCAGCAACGCGTCCAACGCCGTCGCGTCGTCGCCGGCAAGGCGTTCCGCCACCCGGCCGAACATGCGTCCGTGAACCTCGGCCCGCAGCCTGCCCGCGAGCCGGTCCAGGGTGCTGAACGCGGGCAGGTCGATGGACGCGGACTGCAGCGCCTCGATGGCCCGGTTGATGAGGTCGGCCGGATCGCTCATCGTTTCGGCGGCCTTGAGAAGGGTCTCGGTCAGCAGCCGTTCGGCCGCTTCGCCATAGGGCGTGACGCGCAGATGCGCCCGGACCGCGGCATGGTGGCGATAGAGCGTGCTTGTGAGGCGCAGATGGTCGCCCGGCGCGTCCGGAGTCGCCCGTTCGAGTTGCGCGCCGACATGGGCGACGATGCCGGCATGCACGTCGCCGGGCGCCGGGAAAAACCCGAAGGCGCGCCGCGTCTTGAGCGACACCGCGAGCAGCAGGCGGCTTGTGTCCGTGCGGGCGCTCGCGCGGACGAAGGCGATCTCCGCCTCGGTCAGGTCGTAGCGTGCTCCCATCTCCTCGCGGCTCAGCCGGGCACCCGGACGCGGGTAGGCGGTGCGGTCGATGGCTGTCATGGTGTGTCCGGAAAAGGGTACGCCGCAGGGGTCGTATGAAGCGTGCGGTTTGAAGGCGTTGGGAGGTAACCTACCGGTGTCCGGCAAGGAACACCTTTCTGGACGCGGGCGCGCCGTCCCTACCCGGCACGGCACCCGCACCGCTCTTTACCTGCGGGTCTCGACCGCTGACCAGAAACCGGACCTGCAGCATGACGGGTTGCGCGCTTATGCCGCGCGGGCCGGCCTCGACATCGTGCAGGACTACTGCGACGTGGCCGTCTCAGGCCGCCGCGAGGGTCGGCCTCAGCTCAACGCTTTGATGACGGCCGCCCGTCGCCGCGACCTCGACTGCGTGTTGGTCTGGAAATTCGACCGTTTCGCCCGCAGCACCCGTCACCTGCTGATGGCGCTGGAAGAGTTCGACCATCTCGGGATCCGGTTCGTCAGCGTCCAGGATCAGGTCGATACCGACAGCCCGATGGGACGGGCAATGTTCACCATCATCGGCGCGATGGCCGAACTGGAGTCTTCGCTCATCAGCGAGCGCGTTACTGCCGGCATGCGGGCGGCCGAGGCGCGCGGAAAACATCTGGGACGGCCTGCGATCCCGAAGCGTGTCGTCAGCGAGATCGAGGCCCTCGCGACCTCGACCGACCTCAGCGTTCGTCAGATCCAGGCCAGGATCGCGGGCCAGGCTAGCCGCGGCATCGTTGGCCAGATCACCAAACGTGCCCGTGCGCCCTCGCCGCCAAGCTCGTGAGGATTTTTGCACGTATCCTCAACCGACCCCGTCAGCGCCGGCAGTAGCTGCCGTGGCGGGCATAGGCGCGCAGGATGCCTTCGGTGAACACGAGGGTCGTCGTGCACTCGAAGACGGCGCTGCCGCGCAGGCCGAGCGGGCCGCTGTAGCCCTGGGAATAGCCGAACGGTTCCGGCGTGCCGGTGGTACGCCAGGCGTCGAAGTTGTGGTAGATGAGGAACGTCTGCACGCCGTTGTACTGCGTCGCGTCGGGCAGGCCGAATTGCCGTTCGACGGCCGCCTGGTCCTTGCCGATCAGGCTGCGCAGCAGCGTCTCCGTGGCATCCGTCGCGGCCGGCGCGGGGCCGCTCGCGAACATGAGTGCCGCCAGCGCGGCCAGGGTGATCCGCCGATGCATCGTGACCCGCTCTCCTCCCGCCCCGGTCCGCCGCCGCGCCCTCTGACCCCGCAGATGGCGCCGTGCTAGGCTTCGCGCCATGACCGAAGCGGCCCGCCTGCGCATGACATCCGACGAGTTCATCGCCTGGGCGATGGACCGGCCGCGTGACGAGCGGTACGAGCTTGTCGCCGGCGAGATCGTCGCGATGGCGCCGGAGCGTTCCGGGCACGCGCTGACCAAGGGGCAGGTGTTCCGCCGCCTCGCCGAGGCCATCGAGACCGCGGGCCTGTCCTGCACCGCCTATCCGGACGGCATGGCCGTCGCGATCGACGACACGACGACCTACGAGCCCGACGCACTGGTGCGCTGCGGCCCGCCGCTGCCGGACGACGCGGTGAAGGTGACCGACCCGGTCATCGTGGTCGAGGTGCTCTCGCCCTCCACCCGCGCGCGCGATGCCGGCGCCAAGCTCGAGGACTATTTCCGGCTGCCCTCGGTGCGCCACTACCTCATCATCAAGACCGAGAACCGCAGCGTGATCCACCACGCACGCGACGCCGCCGGGGCGATCGCGACCCGCATCATCCGCGGCGGCCCGGTCGTTCTCGACCCGCCGGGGATCACGCTGGGCCCGCTGTTCGCCGCCGGGAGGTAGGTAGCGGGCGGCTCCCCCGGTCGGCGGCAGCGCCGCCGCGCGGCGGTCAGCCCTTCGGCGGCGTCACCTGGCCACGGATCTCGCCGGCCGGATGGTCCTTGCTGTGCACGTTGATATACCACTGGCCGGCGGTGAACTGCTCGGCCTCCGCCGGCGTCAGGGTGGCCTCGCCGGTGATCGGGCTGGCCGGCGGACTGCCCTGCTTGCTGATCCAGATCGCCACGGGTGCGTTCTTGCCCGCGGGCGCGGGGCCGTGGAAATGGGCCATCGTGACGGCACTGGAGAGCCCGCTATAGGTCACCGACCAGGTCACCTGCCGCGTGCCCGGGTCGTAGGTGAGCGCCGCCGTGCCGTGGCCGGAGCTGTGCACGGGGGGCACCTCTTGCGCGCCCGCCAACGGCACATCGAACGACATCGGTGCCGCCAGCGCGACGGCCGCCGATCCCGTCCAGGCAAGCGACGCCAGAACCAGCACCGTGCGCCGAGAGACTGCCGCGTTCATCTGCCCGTCCTTTCCTGCTGAACACCGGGGGACATGGCCCTGGGCGCATCGAGCGCAACCGAATGCCGCAGGGGTACCTGTGGTCGGCTCGCGCAACCGTGCTCGGGTCGCCCCCGACGTCACTCGGCCTGGGCCAGCAGGTCGAGCTGCGCGGCGAGGCAGGTGCGAATCCCGGTGGCGGCGGCGTGCCAGAGCGGGCGGCTGGGGACCGGGCCCTGGCGCAGCAGCGGAAGAGCGGCGGCCATCATGTCCTGCAGTCCGCCGGCCAGCCGGGCCAGCTGGAAGGCGGCCCAGCGGGCGGCCTGGCTGGGCGGGCCGGCGGGCAGCGCGCGCAGCGCGGCGGCGAGGCAGCGGGGGTCGGTGGCTGCCGTGGCGAGCGCCACCATCTCGGCGGCGATCTGGCCGTGCAGGGCGGCGACCAGGGCCTGCGGCGTGTCCGGGAAGCTGCCGTGCCAAGGGCCGTTCCAGGGCTCCGGCAGCGCGGCGAGAATCGGCGGGGACGGGTGCTCGAGATAGCTCAGCAGGGCGTGGCCCAGCTGCAATGCGGGCCGCATGCGTCCGCGCGTGCGGTGGATGCGCATCACGTTGTGCAGCAGCTGGATCCGGTGGATCTGCAGGAAGCCGTAGCCGGGCAGGGATTCGAGCGCGACATCGTCCCGGCAGGCGGCGGCGAGCAGGATCTGGGCCTGCGCGTCATCGTCGCTGCGGTAGCAGAGATAGGCGTGCTGGGCGCAAATCAGCGTGTGGGCCAGGCGGTGGGTTTCCGGGCGCAGTCCCGCGCTGCCGAGCAGCGCGCGGGCGTGGTGGATGTGGTCCCATGCCTGGACGGTACGGCCGGCGCGCGCGGCGAGAAGCGCCTGGCCGCCTGCTGCGGTGATGCGGGCCAGCACGGCGTGCTGGTCCGCCAGGCGGGCGGCGGCCTGGTGTGCCAGCAGCTCGTTGAACCAATCGCGCGGCTCGGCGTCGGCGGGCCCGGGATCGCACGCGGAGCAGGCCCGGGCGAGGTCGGAGAGAAGGCCGAGGGGAAGCGGGGCCGCGTTCAAGGCCGCTCGGTCCCGCACAGGCGCAGTGCGCCCTGCGCGAGGAGGTGCTCGGCCAGGGCCAGGCGGTGGCTGTCGCTGCCGGCCGGGATGCTGTCCACCCGGACGCGGCGGTTGCGCTGGATGAATTCCAGCGCGGGGAGCAGCGCGGCGTCGGTCTGCAGCTCGGCGCCGTTGAACAGCACGCGGCAGGTGCCGTTATGCGGCTGCAGGACCGCCGGGGCGTCGTCCGGAATCTCGATGGTGGAAGCGAGGGTGACGGCGGCGCCGGCGGCGAATTGCGTGAGCATGCCGCGCGTGCCGCCGCGACGGGTGCGGAGGAATTCCTCGGACAGCCCGGCAAGGGCGGTGCGCATGATGGCGGGGTCGAGGAATTTCTCGGCGAGCGGCGCGAACTGCGCGGCACATTGCCCGACATCGAACCCGGCGCCGTGGATCACTGGCAGGGCGGCGCGGCACGCGCTGTCGTTCTGCATGACGGTTTCGAACATGGCGGCAAAGACATCGGCCCATGTGCGCACCAGAACGCCCAGGGCGATGTGGACCGAGTACTCGGTGGCGACCGGATCGTGCGCGAGGCCGCGCGGGACATAGGCGATGTCGCCGGCGTGCAGGGTGAATTCGCCGGTCTGCTCGCCGATCGGATGGCGGTCCCGGTTGAACTGGTAGGTGTAGAGCGGCTGCTGCATCGGCGCCTCGTGCAGGCGCCAGACCTTGCTGCCGGCGATCTGGATCACGAAAATGTCGTGCGCGTCCCAGTGCGGGAAGGAACTCTGCGTGCCGGCCGGGGTGATGTAGACATTCGCCTGCGCGTTGCAGTGAAAGAACGATTCGGCGGAGCGGCAGAGTTCGCCCAGCCGGTGCAGGAACAGGTGCATGGTGCGCAGGATGATGGTGTTGCCCTGGCGGTGCAGGCGCATCACGTCGGCCGGGTTGATGTACATGCCGTCGCCCTGGTCGCCGAAGGCGGTGTAGCGCTCGGGCGGGATGCCGGCGGCATCGCGGCCCATGTTGACGCGGGCGACCGGCAGCGGCGTGGTGGTGATCAGCGTGTCGAGATCGTCGAGGGTGAGAACATCGTCGAAGTGGTGCGCATCGCCGCGGTTGATGACGATGTGGCGGCGCTGCCAGTACTCGTCGAGGAAGGTTTCCAGCGGAAGGGGATGGAGGAGTTTCTGCACGGCGCTGGCGCCGGCGGGAAGGTTGGAGATCATGCCGTGAGTGCCTTTTCCCGGACCGCGTGGAGGAGGGGGATCGCGTCGTCGTGCAGCCGGTCGCGGTAGGGCGCGAGGGCGGTATCCGGCTGCAGGGCGCGGAAGCCCTGGCGGATGGTGGCGCGGCGCGTACCGGCCTCGGCGCGGGTATCGCTGTCCTCCTGGTCGAGCCGGGCCCAGAAGCCTGACAGGGCGAACCAGACGAGGCAGGCGTGCAGGAAGGCGTGGACCGGCAGGCTGGCGCCGGTCCAGGGCGAGGCGATGCAGCATCGTGCCAGGCCGGGCGTGTCGGTGACCAGCGGCGCCTCGAGTTCCACCGTGCTGATGGCGGTGTGGGTGGCTTCGTGGATCAGCACCTCGGCCAGCAGCGCCGTGCTGTTGTCCGGCGCGTGTGCATTGACCAGCACGACGCGGCCGAGGGACGCGGCGGAACTGGCGCTTTGCAGACGCTGCGGTGCCGCGTGGTCGGTGCGCAGCACGATGTTGCTGACCAGTTCGAGCACCGAGCGGTGCATCGCGGGGGCGGCCCCGGCGATGCGCGCAACGGCCTCATCCAGCCGGGTCAGGCTGGCGGCGGTCTGCGGCGCGTCGGGCAGATCCGGCCGGGGCACGCCGGCGCCGGGGTAGGCGATGGCGGCGGGCAGCGAGAGGTCGATGGGAATGCCGCAGGCCAGCGCGGGCGCGTGGTAGCGGCCGTCCGGGGCGTGGCGCAGCACCGCGCCGGGCGGCTGCGGCGGCGCGTCGCCGAGCCAGACATCGCCGAGCGCCGACCAGTGATCGACGCGGAGATCGGGGTGCTGGTCGAGGATGAACTCGGCGGTCAGCGCCCGGCGCAACGCGGCAGGGTCGGTGCCGACCCTGAGGCATTGGCAGACGCTCGGGGCGCGCAGGATGCGGTCCACGGCATCGAGGCTGAGTGCCGACCAGAGCGTGGCGAGGTCGGCCGGCGCGTCGGCGGCCGGGCTGGCGAGTTCGGCGGCGATCTGGCGCGCCAGCCAGGCCAGCCTTGTGTCCTGGAAGCCTTGCAGATGATCGGTCGCGTCGCGCTGCCAGGCGAGCCAGGCGAGCAGGGGCTCAAAGGGTTTCAAGGGTCAGCCCCGAGGCGTTGTCGGCGCGCCGCGCCATGGCCCAGGCGAGGATCAGGCGGTCCTTGATGTTGTGCTTGGCGGAGGGGCAGGGTTTGTGGCCGTCCAGCCATTGCTTCGGGCAGGCGCCGCCGCAGACCGGCAGCATGGGACAGCGGCTGCAGTCGAACCGGTCCTGCGCGATGTCGTCGAGGAAACCGCCCAGCGCGTCGGCCGCGGCGGAGGCGCGCGGCTGATCCTGGGTGCCGACGGCATAGCGGTTGGGCGTGCCATAGGCCGGCACCAGCGAGACCTCGGTGCAGGTGAACCGCTCGCCGCTGGGGTCGGTGAGGCCGGCATGGGGACTGACCGCCATGCAGACGACCGGCTTGGCCTGCGGCAGGACCGGCACGTCGAAGCCGCGCAGGCTCATCAGCGCCAGCCAGTCGACCTCCAGATCGGCATATTCCTGGGCGGAGAGCGAGAGGTCGGCCGCCTCGTTGCCCCAGTCATGCACCGGCGCGAAGTAGAGCCGCGCGCGGCGGTGCAGGCCCGCATCGGCGAGCATGTCGATCAGGTCGGGGACCTGGTCGGCGTTGCGGCGGTCCACGTTGCAGCGCAGCTTCAGCCGCGCATCGAGGGCGGCGTCCGCGGCGAAGGCCTGGAGATTGGCGAAGATGCGGCGGAAGGTGGGCTGGCCGGTCTTGGTCGCGCGGCGCGCATCGTGCGCGGCGGGCGGGCCGTCCAGCGTGACCTCGATTTCGTTGACGCCGAGATCAAGCACGAGTTCGCGCGCGGTGCGCGGCAGCAGGGCGACGCCGTTGGTGATGATGCGCGCCGTGTAGGCGCACTGATGCACCGCGGCGAGCGCGCGCAGGCGCGGGGTGAGGGTGCGGATGACCGAGAGGCCGATCAGCGGTTCGGCGCCGAACCAGCCGATTTCGAGCCCGTTGTAGCGGCCGCCGGCGAGGCGGCCGGCGATGCGCCGGACCAGCGCGTCCTGTTGCGGGCGGGACAGCAGCGTGGCGCTGTGCTGCTGGCCGCAATAATCGCAGCCGAGGGTGCAGGCGGCGGCGGGCTGGATGCATTCATAGAGGCCGCGCGCCCGGGCGATGGCGGCGCGACTCGCGGCAAGGACATGGGCGAGTTCGTTCTCGCGGCTGTCCACCAGCATGGCGGCCGCCTGCAGGGCCTGCCGCGTGGCCTCCGGCAGGCGGTCGATATGACCCTGCTCGACCAGGACCCACAGCGCGGCCGGCACAGCCAGGACATCCTGCGATCGTGTGGACATCACGATCCGGAAGGCCTCGCGGGTGTCAGTTGTGGTGACCGGGTCGCTGGCGACGAGGTAGCGCGACGCAACAAGCATGTCATTTGTTCCGCAACGGTGCTGCGGCCAAGGCCGGCGTGGCCGCCGCTACCTTGGCCGCATACCCGATCAACCCTTGATGTTGCCGAGCAGTTGGGACGCGGTGAGCCCCGCGGCGCTGGAGCAGCCGCCGTTGTGGAAGTCGACGAAGGCAGAGAGCTGCCGAGCGCCGACCTTCAACGCCGACAACTGCGCCGGCGTGGCATGGTCAACACTGGCGATGGCCTTGCCGATTTCGGCGTGGGCCGCCTCGAGAGCTGCCTTGACGTGTGCCTTGTCCGTATGTCCTGACATTCCATGTCTCCTGATTTGGTGGGCTGCTTTCACAGCCGTGCTAGGTCAGCATGAAAGTTTTGTCAGCAAATACAAAAAATGCATATGGTCACGCCATAGTGAATGTTGCTGCGATGCAGCAATGAGCTGCTCGGCGAATCAAAATAATGCGGATTTCATGTTGCATGCTGTGGCGAAACGGCGGGGTTGTCCGGCCGCGGGAGGGCACATCCGTTGGATGAAGGGCTGGTGGCCGCCAAGGCCCGGTGCGACCGGGAGTGGATAGCGGTGGCGCAGGCGGAGACCGCGGCGGCGAGCTATGGCCGGCCAGCCACGCCGGGCGAGGCGGCGACGCTGGCGCGGCGGCTGGAGGCGGCGTTCGGCGCCGCCGGCGCGCGCATCATGGTGCTGCATGCGGCCGGTGTGCCGGCAGGATATTTCTGGATCGAGGCGCGGACCGGGGGGCAGTGGTTCCTGCTGGATATCTGGGTCGGGCCGGCGCGGCGCGGGCAGGGGCTGGGACGGAGGCTGCTGCGGGCGGCGGCATGCATGGCGGCGCGGCTGGGCGCCTCGGAGCTGCGGCTGGCGGTGGCGGCGCGCAACGACGCGGCGCGGCGCCTGTTCGCGGCCGAGGGGTTCCGGGTGACCGACAGTCAGATGCGCGAAGGGCGGATCTGGCTCGAGATGGGCAAGGACCTGAGGGCGGAGCCTGGCGTGGGATGAGAGGGCGCGGCCACGGCCGCCCCTGCCTCCGCCCGGCTGGCAGCGGCCCGTGCGGGCACCAGGGTCCGGACCGGTCGGGCCGGCGCTACAGCCGCAGCTGCCCGGCGCTGATGCGTTCGTAGTGCGTGGGGTCGAGCGGGACGAAGGCCTCGGCATCGCGGTCGGCGCAATAGAGCGGGTCCGCCACGCTGCGCGGATCGTAGCCCTCGCGCATCAACGCCGCCTTCACCGGCTTGAACGTGCCGGTCACCTCGATGCCCGAGGAGATCCGCAGGAACAGCGGGCGGGCATAGTCCGGCAGACGGGCCGCGAGGTGGCGGTAGAGGGATGCCGGGTCGAAGCCGTCCGCGACCGTGATCGCGGCCATCCCCGCGCGCCCCTCCATGCCCGGGATCTTCACGCCGTAGACGACCGCGTCCGCGATGCCGGGACCGCTGCGCAGCGCCTGGGCAACCTCCTCGGCCGCGACGTTCTCGCCCTTCCAGCGGAACGTGTCGCCGACGCGGTCCACGAAGTAGTAGTAGCCGGCGGCATCCTTGCGCATCAGGTCGCCGGTGCGGACCCAGGCATCGCCGCGGGCGAAGACGTCGTGCAGCACCTTCGCCGCGGAGGCGCGGCCGTCGGTGTAGCCCTCGAAGGGCCGGCCGTTGCGGTCGCCCTCGCCGCCGATCTTGCCGAGCGCCTCGCCCGCTTCGTCGGGGCCGCAGGCGATGCACAGCCCCTCCGCGTTGCGCAGCGGTTCGCCGCTTTCGGCGTCGCAGCGGATCAGGGCGACGGGGAAGCGATGGGCGAGGAAGGCCGGGATATGCCCGATCGCGCCCGGCCTGCCGGTGCAGTTGTAGAGCGACACGTTGCCTTCGGTCGCGGCGTAGAATTCCAGGATGCGGGGAATCCGGAAGCGCTGCTGGAACGCTTCCCACACGTCGCCGCGCAGCCCGTTGCCGCAGCAGAGCCGCAGGCGGTGCGCGGTCTCCCGCGGGTCCGGCGGGCTCGCGAGCAGATAGCGGCAAAGCTCGCCGATATACTGGAACACGGTGCAGCCGTGCTCGACCACCTCGTCCCAGAAACGGCTCGCCGAGAATTTCGGGCGCACCAGCACCGAGCCGCCGCCGACCAGCATGGCGCCGACCGCCACGATGCCGCCGACGCTGTGATACATCGGCAGGCAATTGTACATCCGGTCGTCCGGCTGCGTGTCGATCATGCCGGCGAACCAGTTGCTCCATTCCATCACGCGCCGGTGGCTGACCCGCGCGGCTTTCGGCAGGCCGGTGGTGCCGGAGGTATAGATGTAGAGGGCCGTATCGGTGAGCGCGGGGGCATGGGCGGCGGCGTCCGGCAGCGGCTCTGCGGACAGTTCCGCGACGAGACGATCAATGCGCCGGCCTTCGCCGGATCCGTGCGTCCAGCAGGTCACGCCGGCGGGCAGCCGTCCGCACACGGCGGCGAGGCGGTCGCGGAGCGCATCGCCGACGATGATGTGCTTCGGCGCGACGGCCGCAATCGCGTGCACCAGCGCATCGCCCGCGAGGTTCGTGTTGAGCAGGGCGGCGACGCCGCGCACCGCGGTGATGCCGAGCCAGATCGCCACGTAGTCCGGGCAATTGGCCAGCAGCACGCACACCACATCGCCGGGGGCAATGCCTTCCCGCACGGCCCAGCGCGCGTAGCGGTTGGCCTGCTCGGCAAGGCCCTGGTAGCTGAGCACCTCGCCGTCCGACAGCAGCGCGGGGCGTGCTCCGAAGCGCTCGGCCAGCCGCGGCAGCAATGTCGGAAGAGGCACGCCCTCGCCCCGCGCCAAAGGCGCCACGCGGGCGAGCGCCCGCGTCCAGGCCCGAAGGGACTCGCTGCCGGCCGGGACGTCGGGCATTCGCGGATCCTGTCGCTGTGGTCGGTCTCGGACCGGTGCGGTTGCACGCGGCCTCGGACCGCATGATAGCAGCATCTGTGTCGTCAGTGAATATGTCTTGAAATCGAATATATCTCCGGGCTACATGCATCCCGTGGTCCGGACCCGGCCGTCCCCAGGGAGCATCGCCGACATGACACCGCTGAGTACCTATGCCCTCGCCGGTCTGCGGCGCTGCTGGATGCCCGAACAGGCGATGTGGTCGCACAAATACCACCTGGACGGCCGGCGGCCGGAAAACGAATCGGTCCCGCACAGCGATCTTTATTACTCGTTGAATGTCCTGCTGGGTCTCAGCACGGTCCGTACCGGACTGGCCGACGAACCCTATGATGTCCCCGCGCTGTTCCTGTCGCTGTGTCGCACCCTGCCGACGCTGCCGGTGCGCAACGGCGCCGCCGGCATGGCGCTGTGGGCCGCGGCGGAACTCGACATCACCATCCCTGGTGCCGTCGCCGACCGCTTGCGGTCACTTGCCACGGACCTGGAGCCCGCCACGCGCTGGACCGCGCAGGATGTCGGGCTGTCGCTGTCCGGCGTGGCGGCGCAGGCCCGCCGCGATCCGTCCTGGCTGCCGCTCGCCGACGCGCTGAGCCGCCTGCTGATCGGGCAGTTCCGCGGCCCGCACGCCCTGTTCCGCGACGCCACGCGCGGCGGGCGGCGGCATTTCGCCACTTTCGCGACGCAGGTCTATGCGGCGCTGGCGCTGTATCATTACGGCGAACTCCGCGAGGACGCGCAGGCGATCGCAATGGCCAACGCCGTCGCCGCGAAGCTGATCGCCCTCCAGGGCCCGCTCGGCGAATGGCCCTGGTTCTACAGGCCCGCCGAAGACCGCGTCATCGAGGCCTACGAGGTCTACTCGGTGCACCAGCACGGCATGGCGCCGGCGGTCCTGCATCATGCCATCCGGCACGGCGTCCCCGGGGCCCGGGACGCCATGCTGCGGGGTTTCGAGTGGCTCTTCGGCGCCAACCAGATGCGGGCATCGATGCTCGTGCCCGAATTGTCGCTGATCTATCGCTCGCAGGCGCGCCGCGGGCTGCAGGGGCGCCGCCTTGGCCGCCTGCTGCGCGCCTCCATCGTCGCCGGCGCGGGCATCAGCCCCTGGACCACCGACCCGGGCACGCTGCGCCTGACACAGGAGATGCGCAGCTACGAGTTCGGCTGGCTGCTATGGTCGTTTGGCGATCAGCCGGCCTATCCGCACGTCACCCACCGGCCCGAATTCACCCCTGCCGCCGCGCCGCCCCTGGCCACGTCCGCTTCGCGTGCCGCCTAGCCTGACTGACACCAGCAATGCCGCCGCCGCGGCGGCGGCGGCTAGGCCAGCACCTGCCACACGGACTGCGCCAAGAACCAGATGATGGCCCAAAGCCCTCCAACCAGCCCAACGATGATCAACGCGCGCGTCCGTAACGGATAGCGTTTCAGACCGTCCGTGTCGTCGGCGGGCACATCCCGGCCAACGCAAAAACCTTGTGGGCCGACCGAAAGCATTTCACGCTTTCTCGCGTGTCCGGCCGGATCCGGGGCTGACACCAGGTCAGCCAAACCTCCGTCCAGATTGCCCATGCAATTACCTATTGGCACCTTTATTTCAGTGAGGTTAACAGAATTGCGGGGCGCTGCAAAGATATCGGGAAAGAATTTCGTCTGACAGCGAAATTCGTTAATTTCACATTAATATTATTAATAGATTTATTCACATATCGCAAATTATGATTTCCTGATGGCTGAAATTGCGAAAGCTCTATTTATATCCAAGAAAAACCCACTGGCCGCATTTTACTGACTGGCGGTGAGAGGTGACACCAACGAATGCCCCGTCATTCCGATATTTCATGAATTTCGAATCTACCGAGCATGAAAGCTTCGTCGGCAGCGCCCAGAGAGGGACCGGCGGACGATGGCCAGCGGATCCAGCAACAGGCGGCGGCAAAGATGCCGGTTGCCATTGGAGATTCGAAATGCGATAATTTGCCAATACATAATGAAAGCGGATGACAATGCCTCGGCCCCGCGCATGGACCCTCGAAGCCGACCTGCCTGCGTTCCTGAAAGGCGCCGTCGTTGGCTTGGTGCGCAGCGACGAGCGCGATCTGTCGGCCCGTCAGCTCAGTGTTTTCCTGATCTGCTGCACGCTTCCCGGCCCGCACACCGTGCGGGGCCTGGCAGCGCTGCTCAACATCGCCAAGCCGGCCATCACCCGCGCAACCGACCGGCTGGTGGCGGCGCGCCTGGTGAAGCGGCGGCCGGACCCGACCGACCGGCGGAGCATCCATACCGTCGTGACGGAAACCGGCAAGGCCTACCTGCAGCAACTGGGGAGCTTGCTGGCCGATGCCGCCGCCCAGGCAGAGGCAGGTAGCGAGCCGCAAGCCGATACCCTGCGACGCCGGCGCAGCTGATACGCCGGCGCGAAGAAGCGCCCACCGAGCAAGGAGCCCCTCGCTCCGTCCGCCCCATCGTCGCGCGCCCGTTCGGCCGGGCAGCCGGCCGAAGGGGCTGCAAACGGACGTCCTTCCGTTACGCCGCCTTGACGGAAGACCTGCGCCGCGCCTTCCGCTCGCCCGCGGCGGCCAGCCAGTTGGCATAGATGCCATGGGCAACGCCGCACCAGGAATGCGCCAGATCGGCCTCGCAGGCGGCGGTCGGGAATTGCGCCAGGGTTTCGGCAGTGCGGGCGCCGAGCGCCCGTTCGCGAAACGCTTCGAGCAACGTCGCGACAGTCGGGCCGAAATAGTCCTGCGGCATCGCCGGATAGCGGTCTCGCGCGCCGGTCAGATATTGCCGGATATCACGGCGGTATTCCCGCATCAGGGCCAGCGCATCGTACTCGGGATGCCCCTGGCAGAACAGGAAGGGCGCGCCCGCATCCTTGACGAACAGATCCGCCCCGGCCGCGTCGGATGTGGACAGGATGCGGTAGCCGCGCGCCACAAGCGCCGCGACCGGCAGGTCGTTATAGCGGGAATGCGGGACCCGCCAGGACCGTGGCAGACCGGCCGCGAAGGGGGTGTCGCAGTCGGTTTGCCGGCACTCGAACAGTCCGGACAATTTTTCCGGCAGCCGCTGCCGCTGGATGCCGTCCAGGTGCAGCACCGCCGCGTGGGCCGCGAGACACGACCAGACGGTGGGCAGGCCATGCGCGTTCGCAAGATCGACCAGCGCCGTGAGATGTTCCCAGTAGGGCTCATCGGTCAGCACCGGCGCCCGTGGCGGCATGCCGGTCACGATCAGGCCGTCCAGCGCGAAGGGATCGATCCGCCCGGCATGCTGGTAGAGCGGCCGCGTCGCTTCGTCATCGGACGGACGCGGCGGTTCCAGCGAGAACAGCCGGATCTGCACCGCGCTGCCATGCGCCGCGGCGGAGAGGATGGCGCGGAACTGGCGCTCGGTCTGCGCGAATGCCTCGCCGGGCATGCTGTTGACCAGGCCGATGACGAGCGGCGCCGCCCGGAGGCCCCCCCTGGGGCTGGAGGTCGCGTCAGCCGGAAAATCTGCCACGCCGTTCTCCTGTTTCGTCGGGGGGTGACCTATGAAGCCATCGCCGTCGCGGCCTGGCCGATCCGGTCCAGCGCCTGCCCCAGGTCGGCGATGATGTCGTCGACATGCTCGATGCCGATGCTCAGGCGGACCATCTCCGGCGTCACGCCTGCCTTCGCCTGTTCCGCAGGCGTCATCTGCCGGTGCGTCGTGGAGGCCGGATGGCAGGCCAGCGATTTCGCGTCGCCCAGATTGACCACGCGCTTGACGAGCTTCAGCGCATCGTAGAATTGCACTGCGCCGTCGTATCCGCCGCGGGCCCCGAAGGTGATCAGCGAGCAGGCGCGGCCGCCCAGGTATTTCTGCGCCAGGGCGTGATAGGGGCTATCCGGGAAGCCGACATAGTTGACCCAGGCCACGCGCGGATCCCGCCGCAGGAAGTGGGCAACCTTGCGGGCGTTCTCGACATGCCTTTCGACGCGGAGCGCGACCGTCTCGATCCCCTGCAGCAGCAGGAAGGCGCTCAGCGGCGAGAGCGTGGCGCCGGTCACGCGCAGGAACACGCTGCGGCACCGCGCGATGTAGGCAGCGGCCCCGAAATGCTCGGTGTAGACGAGGCCGTGATACGATTCGTCCGGCTCGCTGAACATCGGGAATCGCTTCGCGTGGCGCTGCCAGTCGAACCGTCCGGAATCGACGATGACGCCGCCGAGCGTGGTGCCGTGACCGCCGAGAAACTTGGTCAGCGAATGGACGACGATGTCCGCGCCATGCTCGATCGGCCGCAGCAGAATGGGCGTGGCGACGGTGTTGTCCACCACCAGGGGCACGCCGTGGTGGTGCGCGACGCGGGCGAGGCCCTCGATGTCGCACATGTTGCCGGCCGGGTTGCCGACGCTCTCGCAGTACACGGCCCGCGTGTCGTCGTCGATCAGCCGCTCGATCGCCGCCGGCTCGTCGCTTTCGGCGAACCGCGTGTGGATGCCGAGCCGCCGCAGGTAATGCGCGAACAGCGTGTGCGTGGTCCCGTAGAGCTGCGGCACGGAGACGATGTTCCGGCCCGGCTCGACCAGATTGGCAATCGCGTAGTGGAGCGCCGCCTGCCCGGTACTCACGCAGAGCGCCTCGAGCCCGCCCTCCAGTTCCGCCACGCGCCGCTCCAGCACGGCGGTCGTCGGGTTGCTGATCCGGCCGTAGCGGTGACCCTCGGCTTCCAGATTGAACAGCGCCGCGCCGTGCTCGGCGCTGTCGAATGCGTAGGCCACGGTCTGGTAGATCGGCACCGCCACGGCGTGCGTGGTGGGATCGACCTCGTAGCCGCCGTGGATTGCAATCGTCTCGTGCTGCACGGACACCGTCCTGTCATTCGGTTGCGGCCGCGCATGCGGCACATTGTGGCTTCCGGCCGAAAGGCCGCCGCCGCATGATGCTGCGCCTTGCCGGCCCGAGCGATCTGCCACGCCCTAGAGTGGCCAATGAAGATCGTATCGTCAATAGTTTCGTTGGATAATTCGTTTGCGGAGTGCTAGAACCCCGGGGCGGGTTGCTGGCCAGGCCCACCCGGGCGGGCGGGCGGCGCTGCGCACTTCTGCCCACTGAGACGGGGTGTTGGCCTTGCGGTTCTGCCTGGGGATGGTTGCGAAGGGCTTGCGCCTCGGATCGGGGCCCCGTCGGATCGCACGGCTACGGCCATGACGCTGAGGCGCATTGCCACCCGCCTGTCATCGGCGTCGGTTTCGTCGGTTGGCGAGTACATCCTCCGCTTCCTGCGGACGATGCTGCTCTCGCGCCTTCTGTCGCCGCATGATCTCGGCGCCGCGGTCGCGCTCATGGCGATCCTGTCGAGCTGCGAGATGATCACCGACATCGGCCTCGACAAGTTCGTCATGGTCGGCCGCACCAGCGACCGTGCGCAGGTGGTTGCCGTCGCGCGGCAGATGTCCGTCGGTCGCGCCGTGATCCTCGGGGCGGCGATCATGCTGCTGGCGCCGCTCATCGCCGCCGCCTTCGGCGCCGGCGAGGAGCGCGGTGCCGTTGCCTGGCTCGGCCTCGTCCCGCTGATCGCGAGTTTCCGCAACTGGAGCGTCGTCCAGGTGCAGCTGGACTACCGGTACGGCCCGGAAGCGATCTCCAATCTCGGCGGACGGCTGGCCGGCATGGCGGCGCTGCTCGGGGCCTGCACGCTGGTGCATGACGCGCGCCTTATCCTGATCAATCTCGCCGTCGAAGCGGCGGTCTCGGTGGTGCTTTCCTACGTGCTGGCGCCGCGCCAGCACGTTGCCGCCATCGATCCGGCCCTCCGCCGGGAGGCCATGCGCTTCGGACTGCCGTTGATGGTAAATGGCATCGGCCTCATCACGATGAAGCAATTTGATCAGGTCATGGTCGCGAACCTGTTCGGGCTGAGCGGCCTCGCGGAGTATTCGCTCTCGCTCAATCTCGCGATCATTCCCACGTCGGTCATGCAGCAGGTCGGCGGGCGGATTGCGCTGCCGTTCGTCCTGAAATCAGGCCCATCCCCCGAACGATCCGCGCAGGCAGCGCGGATCGTGGTTCTCGGCACGATGCTGGCCGCCGCGCTGCTCGCCATTCCGATCGGGCTGGTTCTCGATCGCGTCGTTCCTCTCGTCTACGGCGCGCATTATCAGGTGACCACGGGGTTTGCCGCCCTCGCGATGCTCACCGCCTTCATCCGCTTCTGCCGCGGCGGTCCCAACATGATCCTGCTGCAGCACAGCCGCACGGGCCGGCTGACGATGGGAAACATGATCGCGGGCATCGGCCTGCTGATCGGCCTTGCGCTCGCTCTTGAGTTCCGCAACTACGAATCCGTCCTGGCCGGCCTGGTCATTGGCGACCTGCTGTCGTTCATCCTGCTGACCCACCTGCTGCGCCAGCACATGGCGGTCGCCGCGGTGTGGCGGCATGGTGCCGTGATCACTGCCGCGGTCGCCGTTGCCGCAGCCGTAATGTGGCTTGATGGCGACCTTGGCTGGTTGCCGCGGGGCCTTGCGCTCGTCTCCAGCCTGCTGGTCATCGGCATCGACGCGTGGTTCATCTGGAAACGTATCGTCCGGCCCTACCTGCAGCCGCAGACACAGCCCCTCGTTCCCGAGCCCCCGCTCGAGCGACACCTCACTCCCGCCGCGGAGTTATCGGTCGGTCACGGGTTCTGAGGCGCAAACCGGCCTGACCCGCGGATCGCCGCTGTTCTTCCGCATGGCCAGCCGGATCATCCGGCCGGTGCGCCACAGCCGAAGCCATGCAAGGATACGAATCGCGCCCAGGCGCGCGCCGAAACTGGGCAATCGGTCCGACGCAAGAATCTTCGCGCTGTGCGGCAGCACCGAAAACGGCATCGCCAGCGCCTTGGCCACGAAGATCACCCGGCCGCCCGGCCGCGTCAGGGCCAGGCTGTAGTGCTCCGACAGCATCCGCACCCAGCGTCCCTTCAGCTCCGCCCAGTTCCGGCGGGCCGGATGACCGACGACGGCAGTTTCGGCGTAGCCGATCCGATAGCCCAGCGCCCGCGCCCGAAAGCACCAGTCCATGTCCTCCGACAGACCGTTCCGGAACGCGCCGACGGCCGCGAAGACCTGGCGCGGCACGAACAGGTTGCCCGTGCCGGAAAACCCGACCTTGGTCACGTAGCGCTGGAAGTTGAAGTTGAAGACCATTTCGAAGGCTTCGACCGGGTTCGGCTGAGCCGGATCCTGCGCCAGCGTGACGACCTTGCCGCCGACGAAATCATGCTGCGCCAGCGCGGTGACCCCCGCGCGAATCCAGTCGGGATCCGGAACGCAGTCGCTGTCGATGAACGCCAGGATCGCGCCCCGGCTCGCCGCGACGCCCGCATTCCGGGCGGGCCCCGCCCCCTGGACCGGCGCATGCACGACGATCGCACTCGGCGCGGCCGCCTGGACAGCGGCCAGGCCGCAACGCGAGTTGTTGTCGGCCACCACGATCTCAAAGGCGGTGCGCGGCCATGTCTGCGCAAGCAAGCGCGCGTGGCACAACCGTAACGCTATCAGATCATTATAATGCGGTATGACCACCGACACGAAGGGGAGCACCCCGGCCGCGTCGGCAGGCAGAAGATCGCTTGTGTCCGAGGCGTACATCAGATCATTCCGAACAGTGGCGGGATGCGTGCAGGACACGCGGCCGCTGCCATGCCGCGTGTCGGCCGCAGGGGGCGGGCGGCGCCGATCTTTCCGTATCGATCGTTTGCTTACGCAGCGATCTCAACATCATTGCTTTTTTCATGCCATCCTCCGGTTGCTGCGTCCATTGCCGGCCCGCCGCTCTCCAGCGGTCAGCCGGGGGCCTCCAGCGATGCCACGCATGGCCACACCCCCGGATCATCGATGCCGCATCCCGACCTCACGGATCGTTTATCTATCGTTACTCGTTACCCGTGACATATTGACACGCAACGGCGTTTGTGTCCATATGACAAAGGCTGCTGCCAAGCAACGGTTGTGATGTCGTTTACCAATCCCGGGCTCCGGCTCGATATTGGTACTGACACCCGCCGGCCAGGACACAACGGGACGCGGCAATGACATTCTACGGCTGGCCACGCACGATGCTGCTCAAACCCGGCTCCACGACCTTTGCGCAAGCCGACCGGCCGTTGCTAACGGACTTCGCACGAAGCCACCCGGCGATCGTATCGTACGGGAAGCTTAATATCACCGACTTCATATTCGCGCTCATATTGGTGGACGTGCTCGGCGCCGGCCTATTGGCGGTCTGCGGCTTCCGTCTCCTTGCGATGCCTCTGGGATATGCGTCCAGGCAGCTCTGGCCATGCCTCGCCGGGTTCGTGCTGGCATGGGGCACCGGCTCCTACCTGCTGGATTTCTATAGCCGGCAGACGCTGTCCGCCGGCTTCCGCCGCCTGCTCACCCGCGCGATGATGGTTTGCGCTGAGACCTACGGACTGCTTCTGCTGTTCGGCTTCGCCTTCGGTCTGCTCTCGGCCGTTCCCCGGGTGTGGTTCCTCGGCTGGGCAGGCAGCGTGTTCGTTTGGGTCGCGCTGGCCCGTCTGTGCTGGCGTGGTTATCTTTCCTATCAGATCCGACATGGCCGCTGCCTCGAACGCGCCCTCGTACTCGCCGATTCGCCGGAGGCCGCCGCCCGCGCGATGAACCGGGTCGAGCGCGAAAGCAGCTTCCACATCCGTGGCGCCGCCATCGCCGCCTTGCCAGGTGTTCCGGAGGCTCCGCCGCTCGACTGGATCGAGGCAACCGTTCGCGATGGGTTCGTGGACCGCATCATTGTCGCGCGCTTCGCCGACGCCATGCACGAAACCAATGCGCTGCTGCGGCGCCTCTCGCACATCGCCGTCGACGTGACGCTGATTCCGGATCTCGATGATCTGCAGGCGCCCATTCTGAAGGTCGACCGGATCGGAACGCTGCCGACCATCGACCTCGATTTTCACCCCTTGTCACCGATGCAGGCGGCCCTGAAACGTACCGAGGACATCCTCATCGCCGGCGCGCTGTTGCTTTGCGTCCTGCCGCTGCTGGCCGTGGTCGGCCTGGCAATCCGGCTCGACAGCCGCGGCCCGGTGTTCTTCCGCCAAATACGCGTCGGCTTCAACGGTCGCTCCTTCCGGGTCTGGAAGTTCCGCACGATGTATGCGCATGCGCGCGATGACCACGCGGTGCAGCAGACCTCGCGTCAGGACAGCCGGGTGACGCGGGTCGGCCGCTTCCTGCGCCGCACCAGCATCGATGAGCTGCCGCAACTCTTCAACGTGCTTGCCGGCGACATGGCGATCGTCGGGCCGCGCCCGCATGCCCGTGGCATGACAGCGGTCGGCACGCCGTTGCACACGGTCGTCGAGGACTATGCCGCACGCCACCGGCTGAAGCCGGGCATCACCGGTTGGGCGCAAGTCAACGGCTGCCGCGGCGAGGTGGATTCCCACGAAAAACTCCGGCGGCGCGTGGCATTCGATTTCGATTACATCGAGAACTGGTCCCTTGGTCTTGATCTATGGATCATCATACGAACGGCGACCTTGGTAGTGTTTGACACAAATGCCTACTAGATCCTCTCCACTGCCGGCGCAGGTGCCGTCTGACGCGCGGTACAATCGGGCCCGTCGGCAACCGGCCCTGCCGAATGGCACCGCCGGGGGCCATGGAACCCCGCACCGTGCGGCCGCGGGTATCGATGTCAAACTGCTGCTGACGGCGCTGCGACGGCGCGCGTTTCTCATCGTGCTTGTCGGCGTGATCGGCGCCTTCGCCGGCTACGGCCTGCAGACGACGATGCGGCCGCGCTACACCAGCTCCGTTTCGGTTCTGCTGGAGCCCAGGGGCACCAACTCGTTCGGCGCCGAAGCGCAGTTCGGCGCCGTGTTCGTCGATCGCACCAAGATCGAGAGCGTTGTGTCCGTCA
Organism: Acetobacteraceae bacterium; assembly: GCA_035532755.1. Taxonomy (GTDB): domain Bacteria; phylum Pseudomonadota; class Alphaproteobacteria; order Acetobacterales; family Acetobacteraceae; genus DATKQI01. The sequence goes on along the minus strand of DATKQI010000288.1, from coordinate 3,397 downwards.
TCGAAGCGTCCGACCTGCTCGGGCGGGTGGTGCAGGCCCAGCATCTCGCGGACGACCCGGAATTCGGCGCCCCCGTGGTTTCGTTGCGGGAAAAGTGGCTCGGCTTCCTGCCATTCGTGCACACGCCCGCGCCACCGGATGATGCCGCGTCGCGACAGCAGCGGGCGCTGATCCGATTGGCGCATGCACTGCGCGTCGAACGCTTCGGCATGACCTATGTGCTGAACATTTTCGTCACGGCATCACGCCCGGAGACGGCTCAGCGGCTGGCGGAAGCCGTCGCCGATGCGTATCTCACCGATCAGGTCGATGCCAAGGCGGTGGCAACGCAGCGCGACAGTGTGTGGCTCACCGGCCGGCTGGACCAGTTGCGCGCCGAACTGGTGCGCGACGAAGAGGCGGTCGCGGCCGTTCGGCAGAAATACGGGCTGTTGCAGACCGATGAGCCAGCCGGGGCCACCATCGAAAAGCAGACGCTGTCGGCACTGAACGCGCAACTCGAGCAGGCCGAGGCCGATGTTGCCGCCCGCCAGGCGGAAGTGGAGCAGATCGACCGCATCCGCGCGCATGGCGGCAGCCTGGAAAGCCTGCCCGAGGTATCGGCGTCGCGGGTGATCGAGGTACTCCGCACCAACCAGGCAGCACTCGCGCAGCAACTGGCGGCGCTTCGCTTCAATTACCATGATGATTTCCCTGCAGTGCGCAAGGCGCGGGATGACGAGCGGGCGCTTCAGGGCCAGATCGCCGCCGAAGTCGCGCGTGTCGTCAGCAGCATTCGCAACCAGTACCAGGTGGCGGTAGCCCGCCGGGTGGCGTTGCACGAACAGCTCAAGCAGGCAGAGGCGGCCGCCTCCGGCAAGACCAGCGTCGAGGGCAACGTGCTGTTGCGCGACGCGCAGCGCGTCCTCAGTGCGAATCGCGGCCTGTACGATGCGCTGCTGGCGCGGTGGCGCGACGTGCAGCAGCAGATGGGGCACGAGGAGCCGGAGGCGCGGATCATTTCCCGTGCCGAGATGCCCGAAAAGCCGAGTTGGCCGAAACCCCTGCTGCTCCCGGCCGCCGGTGCCGTGCTCCTCGCTCTCCTGGCCATCGGTATCACCCTGGTACCCGTGTTGCTCGACGACAGGATCGTCAACGTTGCGGCTCTTGAACAACGCCTCGGCCTGCCGGTGCTCGCGGCCATCCCGCTGCTGCGGCGGCGGGATCTCGCATTCGCGCGCCGCCGGCTGAGCATCATCGATTATGCGCGGCGCAATCCGCTGTCGCGCTTCACGGAAAGCATGCGGCTGCTGCGTGCCTATCTGGGCATTTCCATCGGCAGCGGGCCGCGCATCCTGCAGGTGACATCGGCGGTGCCGGGCGAGGGAAAGTCCACGATGGCGGCCGCTCTGGCGGTGTCCGCTGCGTCGGCCGGCCTGCGCACCGTCCTGGTCGACGCGGACGTGCGGTTTTCGGCCATCTCCAAGATGTTCGGCATCAGGCGGGAAGAGGGCCTGAGCGATGTCCTCAGTCAAGGCGTGCCGTGGCGGTCGGTGCTTCGGGAGCATCCGGATCTGCCGCTGGCGATCCTGAGCGCCGGGTCGGCACTGCTGCCCGAGCCGGACGTGATCGGTTCGACGCGATTCGCTGCGCTGATGAACGAGTTGTCCAAGAACTTCCACCTGGTGATCCTGGACAGTCCGCCGGTGCTCGCGGTTTCCGATCCGCTTGTCCTGGCCGGCTACGCGGACGCCACGGTCCTCGTCGTGCAATGGCGCTCAACCGCGCGGGATCTTGTCGATCAGACGGTCAAGGCCCTCCGCATGGTCAACGCGCCGCTTGCCGGAATCATGCTCAACAAGATCGATCTTGCGAAGGTTGGCGCGTATGAATATTCCTACACCAGACCGGGAAACACGGATCTCGCCCATCGCGCATGATCCCGCGTGGCATTCCCCGGACTTGCTGCATGACGCGGCGGACGTGCCGGCCGCCCTGCTGATCGACGGCACCGGCCCGGACGCGGCGGATGCAGGGGCGGAGCGCGCGGCCTTGCGATGTGCCAAGGCGCCCGTGCATTTCTTCGACGTACCGATCCATCCGCTGACGATGGCGGAAACGCTTGCCGAGGTGGCGTCCGCCATGCGGGAACGCCGCCCGTTGCAGCATGTCGCGCTGAATGTCGCCAAGCTCGTCAACCTGCGGCGTGACGCCGAGTTGCGGGCCGATGTCTTCGGAGCGGACCTCGTGGGGGTCGATGGCATGGGGATCCTGGTCGGCGCGCGGCTTCTCGGCATCGCGCTGCCCGAGCGCGTGGCCGGTGTCGATCTGATGGAACGGATACTGGCGCTCTGTGCCGATCAGGGCTTTCGCCCGTACCTGCTCGGCGCACGGCCGGAGGTGCTGCAGACGGCGGTGGCCACCCTCGCGCATCGCCATCCCCACCTGCAACTGGCCGGCTATCACGATGGCTACTTCAGCGCCGCGGATGAGCCGGCGGTCGTCGCCGGCATCCGGGACAGCGGTGCCGACTGCCTGTTCGTCGGCATGCCCACGCCGCGCAAGGAACGCTTCATGGCTGCGCACCGGACGGTCCTGGGTGTGCCGTTCGTCATGGGGGTTGGCGGCGGGATCGATGTGCTGGCCGGCGTGGTGCGGCGGGCACCCCTGGCGTGGCAGCGCAGCGGCTTCGAATGGCTCTACCGCACGCTGCAGGAACCTCGCCGGATGTGGCGCCGCTACCTCACGACGAACGTCGCCTATGCCCGGATCCTCGCAGCGGAGCTGCTGGAACGCGCAGCGGCACGGCGACCGTCGTGAGTGCGCTTGCCGTGATCCGGCGGGGTCCCGCATGGCCCGATCATGAGCAAGCCCGGATCGCCGGGTCCGGCCGCACAAGGCCGCTCCGCCAGCCATGAGACCGGATGTCACGTTCGCGTGAGCATCCGGGGCGGCGTGCCATGGCAACGGGCAGGTGCAGAACACAATGCAGGCTGCACCGCCTTGCCGCGCCGCCGGGCGCACGGCGGCGTCCGAGGCTTGGCCTCTGCCTTTCCGACGGCGGGCGCAATCGCATGTTGATTCGTATTGGCTTCGAATGTAAGTTCGAAATCCTGCGAAGGCGCACCGCGATATCACTGGTGATCCCATGAGCAACGTTGCTGATCCGGCGTCTTCGTCCTTTCTGCAATGGGAGGAGCGGTTGTCCGCCAAGGATATCCCGGACATTTTCGGCACAGAGGCTGGTCCGGCGGGCGAGTCACGGCCATCGGGGGTGTCGCTTGCCGATGCGTCGGAGCGGTATTTCCGCCAGATTCGCCGCGAGATCGCACCGTTGCTGCCGCACACCGCTTCGCAGATCCTTGATGTCGGCGCCGGGGTCGGTGCCACGTCGGCTTGGCTGCGGACGCGCTACGCG
>DATKQI010000287.1:0-4091 GCA_035532755.1 Acetobacteraceae bacterium | reverse complement strand
AATACATCATCACCGCCCGCGCCAAGGGCCTCTCGCACGCCCGCATCGTCTGGCGCCACGCCTTCGGCAACATCGCCGTCGGCCTCATCACCGTGCTCGCGCTGGCCTACGCCAACCTGCTCGGCGGCGCGGTGCTGACGGAGACCGTGTTCAGCTGGCCCGGGCTCGGCCTCTATCTCACCGTCTCGCTGCTGAACGCGGACATGAACGCGGTCCTGGGCGCGACGCTGGTGGTCGGCCTGGTCTATATCGGGCTCAACCTGCTGGCCGACCTGTCGTACCGGCTGTTCGATCCCAGGGTGCGATAGGATATGCGATGAGCGAAGCCACCCTCCGCATCTGGCTGCTGACAGACACCCCCGCCTCCCGCCGGCAGGCGCTGTGGGGCCGGGCCTATCGCGGCTGGCTGCAGTTCCGGCGCAACGGCCTCGGCATGGCCGGGCTCATCACCGTGCTCGTGCTCATCATCCTCTCGCTCGGCGCCCCGCTGCTCACCACGCAGAGCCCGGACGCCCAGCACCTCACGATGCGGCTCGCCGCACCCTCCGCGCAGCACTGGCTCGGCACCGACGAGCTGGGCCGCGATCTCTACACCCGCGTGCTCTACGGCGGGCGCATCACGCTCGGCATGGTCGTCGCCGTGGTGGCGCTGGTGGCACCGCTCGGCCTGCTCGTCGGCGCCGTCGCCGGCTACGCCGGCGGCATGATCGACCGGATCATGATGCGCATCACCGACATCTTCCTCTCCATCCCTCAGCTCATCCTGGCACTCGCCTTCGTCGCCGCGCTGAAGCCCGGCATTCCCAGCACCATCGTCGCCATCGCGCTCACCGCCTGGCCCCCCTTCGCCCGCCTCGCCCGCGCCGACACGCTCACCATCCGCGATTCGGACTTCATCGCCGCCGTGCGCCTCACCGGCGCCTCGCCCGCCCGCATCGTCCTGCGCCACGTCATCCCGCTGTGCCTGTCCAGCGTGATCGTGCGGGTGACGCTGGACATGAGCGGCATCATCCTCACCGCCGCCGGCCTCGGCTTCCTCGGCATGGGCGCACAACCCCCCACGCCGGAATGGGGCACCATGATCGCCTCCACCCGCGGCTACATCCTGCAGCAATGGTGGGTCCCCACCATCCCGGGCCTCGCCATCCTCATCGCCTCACTCGCCTTCAACCTCCTCGGCGACGGCCTCCGCGACGTGCTGGACCCCAAGCAGACATGAACCGGGAAGCAAGGAAGGCCAGGGGCTTTGCCCCTGGACCCCACCAGAGGCCGTCGCCTCTGGACTCCATTTGTGGGTTTCTTGAAGAAGGGGGGCTTGGCGAGACCTGTCCGCGTGACGGCTGGCGCGGCCCCCCTTCTTCAAGAAACCATAAGCGGTTTCCAAAGGCCTCGGGCCTTTGGCGGGTCCAGGGCAGAGCCCTGGCCTTGCCTGCCTCCCGGTCCATGCCCGCATGAGTGCGCATGTCGAGATGCGTGGCTTGCGGGTGGGGTTTCCGGGGCCGCGGGGGGTGGGTGCGGCGGTGCGGGGGGTCTCGTTTTCGCTGGGTACGGAGAAGTTGGGGATTGTCGGCGAGTCGGGGTCCGGCAAGTCGGTCACGGCGCGGGCGATCCTGCGGCTGTTGCCCCCGAATGCGGTGGTGTCGGCGGAGGTGCTGACGTTTGACGGGATCGATGTGCTGGCGGCGGATGAGCGGCGGATGCGGACCATTCGCGGGCGGCGTGCGGGGCTGATCCTGCAGGACCCGAAATATGCGCTGAACCCGGTGATGACGGCGGGGGCGCAGATCGCGGAGGCGTGGCGGGCGCATCATCGCGGCAGTGCGCGGCAGGCGGCGGCGGCGGCGGTGGATCTGCTGGCGCAGGTGCGGATTCGCGATCCGGCGCGGGTGGCGGGGCTGTACGCGCATGAGCTGTCCGGCGGGATGGGCCAGCGCGTGATGATCGCGATGATGCTGGCCCCCGATCCGGAACTGCTGATCGCGGACGAGCCGACGAGTGCCCTGGATGCGACGGTGCAGGCGGAGATTCTGCGGCTGATCGAGGATCTGGTGTCCCGCCGCGGGATGGGGCTGATCCTGATCAGCCACGACCTGCCGCTGGTTTCGCATTTCTGCGACCGCGTGATGGTGATGTATGCCGGGCGGGTGATGGAGGAGCTGAAGGCGGCGGATCTGTCGCGCGCGCAGCACCCGTACACGCGCGGGCTGCTGGAATGCCTGCCGATGCTGAGCCGCGCGAAGCCCCGTTTGCAGGTGCTGGCGCGCGACCCGGCCTGGATCGACGGATGATCGCGGTCGAGGGGTTGCGGGTGCGGTTCGGCGCCACGGAGGTGGTGAAGGGCGTTTCCTTCACCGTGCCGCGCGGCGGCAGCTTCGGGCTGGTGGGGGAGAGCGGATCGGGCAAATCGACCATCCTGCGCGCCCTGTCCGGCCTCAACCACGACTGGACGGGGCGGATGGCGGTGGATGGGCAGGAGCTGCACCGCAAGCGTGGCCGCGCGTTCTTCCGCCGGGTGCAGATGGTGTTCCAGGACCCGTATGGCTCGCTGCATCCGCGCCAGACGATCGACCGGGCGCTGAGCGAGCCGCTGCTGGTGCATGGGCTTGACGATATCGACGGGCGGATCGGCCGGGCGCTGGCGGAGGTGGGGCTGCCGATGGCGGCGCGGTTCCGCTATCCGCACCAGCTTTCGGGCGGGCAGCGGCAGCGCGTGGCGATCGCGCGGGCGTTGATCGCGGGGCCCGATGTGCTGCTGCTGGACGAGCCGACGAGCGCGCTCGATGTGTCGGTGCAGGCGGAGGTGCTGAACCTGCTGGCCGACCTGCAACAGGCGCGCGGGCTGACATATTTGATGGTGACGCATAATCTGGCGGTGGTCGCGCATCTGTGCCCGATGATTGGCGTGATGCAGGGGGGCGAACTGGTGGAGACGCTGTCGGCCGAGAACCTGCGCGCCGGCCATACCCGCCATCCGCACACGGCGGAACTGCGCGCGCTGAGCACGGATCTGGAGGAGGCATGACCACGCGCATCGGCATCGCCGGCATCTGCGGCCGCATGGGGCGGGTGCTGGCCGAGGAGGTGGCGGCCGCCGGCGCGGCGCTGGTGGGCGGGACCGACCGGCCGGGGGCCGAACCGCCCGCCGGCGTGGCGTTTTTCGCCGATGCCGCCGCCCTGGCCGCGGCGGTGGAGGTGGTGATCGACTTCACCCATGCCTCCGCGGTGATCCCGCATGCCGCCGCACTGGAAGCGGCGGGCTGCGCCTGGGTGCTGGGCACCACCGGGCTGGCCGCGGCGGACGATGCGGCGGTGGTGGCGGCGGCGCGGCGCATCGCGGTGGTGCAGGCGCCGAATTTCTCGCCGGGCGTGAATCTCGTGCTCGCGCTGGCCGAACGGATGGGCGCGGCGCTGCCGGCCGATGCCTACGACGCCGAGATCCTGGAGATGCACCACCGGCAGAAGGTGGATGCGCCGTCCGGCACCGCGCTGGGCCTGGGCCGGGCGGTGGCGGCCGGGCGCGGGGTGGCGCTGGACGAGGTGATGGAAAGCGGCCGGCATGGCCACACCGGGGCGCGCAAGCCGGGGGCGATCGGCTTCGCCGCGCTGCGCGGCGGGCAGGTGGTGGGCGAGCACACGCTGATCTTCGCCGCCGCCACCGAGCAGATCGCGCTGACCCACCGCGCCTTCGACCGCCGCGCCTTCGCCACCGGCGCGGTGCGCGCCGCGCTATGGGTGCGCGGCCGCCCGCCGGGGCTGTACGGGATGCAGGACGTGCTGGGGATGCGCGGATAGCCGCCCGGAGCCGGATGACCTACCGCCGGGTGAACAGCAGGCCGGTGGCGGCGAAATAGGTGAACACCTCCTCCCGCTTCGCGATCTCCCGCAGATCGCCCGAATCGGTGGACAGCGCGTAGCCGCGGCTTTCGAGCTTCCCGATCCAGTATTCCGCCGGCTGGCAGTTGACGTGATGGTGTCCGTCCTGGCCCGGCACCGCGTGCGTCATCGCGATGATCCGGCCGTTGGCCAGCGTGTCCAGGTAGTGGTCCACGCGGTCGGCCTCGATATGCTCCGCCACCTCGCAGCTCCAGGCC
>DATKQI010000286.1:0-22187 GCA_035532755.1 Acetobacteraceae bacterium | reverse complement strand
TCTCCGTGAATGCGTCGTAGGATGGCTGGTCCATCAGCGCGGCGAAGGCGGCCGGGTCGGCGAGTTCCAGCTTGAAGAACCACGCCCCGCCGGCGGCTTCGCGGTTCACCAGGGCAGGGTCTTCCACGACCGCGGCATTGGTCTCGCGCACCGTGCCGGCGAGCGGCGCGTACACATCGGAGGCGGCCTTGACGCTCTCCACCACCGCGCAGGCCTCGCCCTCCGTCACCGTGCGGCCGGGCTCGGGCAGTTCCACGAACACCACGTCGCCCAGCGCCTGCTGCGCGTGGTCGGTGATGCCTACGGTGGCGATGCCGCCCTCCAGGCGCACCCATTCATGGTCCTTGGTGAAACGGGTCTCGGTCATCGGTCGGCCTTTCAGCGTGCGTAGTGGTGGGGGACGAAGGGCATCGGAACGATCCGGGCGGGCAGGGGCCTGCCGCGCACCAGCAGCGAGAGGGCCGTGCCGTCGGCGGCCAGATCGGCGCGCACATAGCCCATGGCGATCGGCGCATTCAGGCTGGGAGAGAACCCGCCGGAGGTGATGGCGCCAACCTCCGCCCCGCCGGGGTCCAGAATGGGGGTGCCGGCGCGCGCCGGGGCCCGACCCTCGGGCGCGAGGCCGACGCGCCGGCGCGCCGGGCCGCCGTCCAGCGCCTGCCGGATCGCGTCGCCGCCCAGGAAATCCCAGCCCATCTTGCGGCGCTTGCCGATCACCCAGGCGAGCCCGGCCTCCACCGGGTTCGTGCCGGCGTCGATGTCGTTGCCGTGCAGGCACAGCCCGGCCTCCAGCCGCAGCGAATCGCGCGCGCCCAGGCCGGCCGGGGCCACTTCCGGTTCGGCGAGCAGGCGGCGGGCGAAAGCCTCGGCCCGGTCGGCCGGCACCGAGATCTCGAACCCGTCCTCCCCGGTGTAGCCGGAGCGGGAGACGAGACAGCCGATGCCCCCGATGGAAAGTGCGGCCACCGCCATGAACGGCAGGGCGGCGGCATCCGGGCACAGCCGGCCCAGCACGGTGGCGGCCTGCGGCCCCTGCAACGCCAGCAGCGCCCGGTCCAGCACTTCCAGATGCACATCGGCGGGCAGATGTGCGGCCAGATGGGCATAGTCGTCATGCTTGCGGCCGGCGTTGACGATCAGGAACAGGTGGTCGGCGAAATTCGCCACCATCAGGTCATCCAGGATGCCGCCGTCCGCGCCGGTCAGCAGCGTGTAGCGCTGGCGGAACGGTTTCAGCCCCAGGATGTCGCCCGGCACCAGCCGTTCCAGCGCCGCCGCGCCGCCGGGGCCGGACAGCTTCGCCTGCCCCATGTGGGAGACGTCGAACAGCGCCGCCTGCGCGCGGCAGTGCAGATGCTCGGCGATGATGCCGGCGGGGTACTGCACCGGCATGGCATAGCCGGCGAAAGGCACCATGCGCGCGCCGAGTTCGCGATGCAGCGCATCGAGGGGGGTGGTGGAAAGCGTGTCCGTGTCGGCCACAAATCACTCCAGAGACAGGTCGCCTGACCGGCCCGATGCCGGCAGGATCGACCCCCCTCTGTCGCGGAACCTGAGAGATTCGGGCACCCGCCCTGTCGGGCTGCCCTTACTCCGTCGGTGCGGCGGCGTGGTCGGCCGCCGGCTTTCCAGAGGTCCTTGTTCCCGTCGCGGTCCGTTGTGCCTGAGCGTTTCCGGGGGCCGGTTGCGCCTTCGGCGGCGGGGCGAATCGCCCCGCTCTCTCCCGCACGGGTTGGTACGGACGGCGCAACATGGCGCATCCGGCAGAGTTGTTCAACGGCCGTGTCGGTTTCATCCCGCCCGGCGGCGTGCTCGGCCGATGGCGCGATCGAGCGCGACGAAGATCAGGCCCACGGCCAGGAACAGGGCGACGAGCATCGCGAGATTGGCCAGCGTGCGCGAATAGCCCAGTGCCCGCACATCGAGGAACGGGTAGGGGTAGCGCCCGGTCAGCGCACCGCGCAGCAGCGCCCAGGCGCCGTACAGCACCGGATAGATCAGCCAGGCAGCCGGCTCCTTCCAGCGCAGCCCACCCTTCGGCACGAATGCCAGCCAGTAGGTGACGAACAGCACCGGCATCGCGTCGTGCTCCGCCATGTCCAGCACGCGTTGCAGGCCGGCCGGCTGCCACAGCGCCCGCAGCACCAGCGAATAGACCAGCCCGACGACGGCGATATAGACGGCGGCCGCCGTCAGGATGCCAGGTCGGGTGAGGATGTTATCGGAACGGCGGCGCAGCAGGCACGCGGTCGCCACCACCGCGACCAGCAGGTTCGTGAGAACGGTGAAATAGCTGAATGTCGTCACCACGCCATCGGCCATCGATCGGCCCGCCTGGATGACGATCCGTACCGTCAGCAGCGTTTGCAGCCCGATGATGAGCCACCCGAGCAGGGCGATCGCGGCCAGGAAGGGCTTTCGCATCCTGGCCGTCCTGCCGTCCCTACGGCGCGGTGCGCTGGCGGTTGTAGGCCAGTTCGGCTTGCGTGAGCTGGAAGCCGACCAGAAGCCGGTAGTCCGATCCGTGCACGCCGGGCGGGATCGGCAGCCGCAGCCGCAGCTTCTTGCCGGTCACATTCGCCTGATCGCTGTTTCCCGAGAACGTCACCCGCTGCGTCAGGATTTCCTTGTCGAGGATCGTGCCGCCGCGCGTTACCGCCACGAAATACGGGATGTCCGCGTGCCGTGCCCGGCTCGCCGGGCCGCGCGTGACGCTCAACGCCACGCGCACCGTGGTATCGAGGGTGTGATGTGACGCCGGGGCGCATTTGCCGTTGATCGCTTCGATCTTGGCGTCGAGCACCATGTCCGTCACATCGTGGCCGGCAGGGCTGAACCGGGTCAGGTCGCTCGCCTGCGCGAGGATGGCCGGGCGCGCGCAGGACGGGGCGAAGACCTGCCCGGTGCCGCTGCCGCATCCGGCAAGGGCGAGCGCGGGGGCGAGAGTCAGGACGATGGCGGAGACGCGTCGCGGGGCAGGGAGGGCGAGGGGTGATGAGGCTGGCCGGCGAGCGGGCATTTCGGTCTCCGTATGGCGTTCCGGCCGTGGCGCCGGGCCGGCGGGCGGCATAGTGCCCGCCGCGATGGGGGAAGGAAAGCCGAAGCTGCGCGTGCTGCTGGCGGCCCCGCGCGGCTTCTGCGCCGGCGTGGAGCGGGCGATCCGCATCGTCGAAGCCGCGCTCGCCCGTTTCGGCGCGCCGGTGTACGTGCGCCACGCGATCGTCCACAACCCCTTCGTGGTCGGCCGCCTGCATGCCCAGGGTGCGGTGTTCGTGGAGGATCTGGCGGACGTGCCGGTTGGCGCGCATGTCGTGTTCTCCGCCCATGGCGTGCCCCGCGCGGTGCCCGCTGCCGCTGCCGCCCGAGGCCTCGTCCAGCATGACGCCACCTGCCCGCTGGTGAGCAAGGTGCACAGGGAGGCCGAGGCGCTGCACGCGCGGGGCCGCCACATCCTGCTGATCGGCCATGCCGGCCACCCGGAGGTGGTGGGCACCATGGGCCAGTTGCCGGAAGGCGCGGTGACGCTGGTGGAAACCGTCGCCATGGCGCGCACCCTCGCCGTGGCCGATCCGGACAGGCTCGCCTTCCTCACGCAGACCACGCTGTCGGTGGACGACGCGGCGGCGATCGTCGCCATCCTGCGCGCCCGCTTCCCCGCCATCGCCGGCCCGCGGCGGGAGGACATCTGCTACGCCACCACCAACCGCCAGGCGGCGGTGAAGGCGATCGCGCCGGAGGCGGACCTCGTGCTGGTGATCGGCAGTGCGCAATCCAGCAATTCGCTCCGCCTTGTGGAGGTCGCCACGCGCGCCGGCGCGGGCCGGGCGGCGCTGCTGGCCTGTGCCGCCGATCTGGACTGGACCCTGCTCGACGGCGTGGCCACACTGGGCCTCTCCGCCGGCGCCTCGTCCCCCGAGTCGCTGGTCGAGGAGACGCTCGCGCGGCTCGCCGCGCGCTATGTGCTGGCGATCGAGGAGAGGTGCGTGACGCGCGAGGACATCGTTTTCAAGCTGCCGGCAACGCTCGCGCCCTGATGGCCGTTTACACCGAGGTGACGGACGAGGCGCTGGAGGCGTTCCTGCGCGCCTACGACATCGGCCGCATGATCGCCTTCCGCGGCATCGCCGAGGGCGTGGAAAACAGCAATTTCTCGCTGCGGACCACGACGGGGGATTTCATCCTCACGCTGTATGAAAAGCGCGTCGATCCGGCGGACCTGCCGTGGTTCCTCGGGCTGATGGAGCATCTGGCCGGGCAGGGCATCGCCTGTCCGCTGCCGGTGCGTGGGCAGGATGGGGCCAGTCTGCGCCTGCTGTCCGGCCGGCACGCCGCCATCACCACCTTCCTCCCCGGCGTGTGGCCGCGGCGGGTGCGGCAGGCCCATTGCGCCCCGGTCGGCGCGGCACTCGCCGGGCTGCATCTGGCCGGGGCCGGCTACGCGCCGCAGCGGCCCAACGCGCTCGGCCCCGCCGGCTGGCCCCCCCTGCTCGAAGGCAGCCGCGCCCGCGCCGACGAGGTCGCTCCCGGCCTCTCCGCGGAGCTGGACGCCGCCCTCGCCGCGATCCTGTCCGCTTGGCCCGCGAACCTGCCGCGCGGCCACATCCATGCCGACCTGTTCCCCGACAACGTGTTCTTCCTGGAGGGCAGGCTGTCCGGCCTGATCGATTTCTACTTCGCCGCCACCGATCTGCTGGCCTACGACCTCGCGGTGTGTCTGAACGCCTGGTGCTTCGAGCCGGATTTCGCCTTCAACGTGACCAAGGCGCGCGCCCTGCTGCGCGCCTACGATGCTGCCCGCCCGCTCGATGCGGCGGAGCGCGCGGCGCTGCCGGTGCTTTGCCAGGGTGCGGCCCTCCGCTTCCTGCTGACGCGGCTGTACGACTGGCTGCACACCCCGGCCGACGCGTTCGTGACCCGCAAGAACCCGCTCGACTACCTCCGCCGCCTGCGTTTCCACCTCGCGGCACGGGGGCCCGATGCCTACGGAGTCTGAAACGGTGGAGATCTGGACCGACGGCGGCTGCAAGCCCAACCCCGGCCCCGGGGGCTGGGCCGCGATCCTGCGCTTCCGCGTCACGGAGAAGGAACTCTCGGGCGCCGACCCCGCCACCACCAACAATCGCATGGAGCTGACCGCGGCGGCGAGCGCGCTGGAGGCGCTGACCCGCCCCTGCCGGGTGGTGCTCCACACCGACAGCGAATACCTGCGCAACGGGATCACCCGCTGGCACACCGGTTGGATCCGCAAGAATTGGCGCACCGCCGCGGGCGACCCGGTCGCGAACATGGATCTGTGGCGCCGCATCCTCGATGCCGCAAAACAGCACGAGATCGAATGGCGCTGGGTGCGCGGGCACAACGGCGATGCGATGAACGAACGCGCGGATGCGCTGGCGACGGCGGCGCGGGAGTCGGGCGGGGGATAGATTGGCGGGGAGCGAACATGCTCCAGTCGTCAGCATGTGATCGCGCCGCCCATAGGCAATAGCTGCATCCGGTCGGATAACCGCGCCGAAGCGAACGGCATGGACCGGGACGATCAATGCAGGACACGACAGACGAAACCACGCGCAGCCTGACCTGGCTCCTCGCCCTGGTGGCCGTCCCCTGGGCGATCATGGCTTGGGCCGGCCCGCTGCTGCCGCATGGCCTCGCCGTGCTGCGGGGCGATCCGCTCATTGCCTGGCAGCTCGAACCCTCGGTGATGGTCCCGATGATCCTCGTGCTGGCGATCTATATCGCCGGCATGCGGCGTGCCGGCCCCGGCGGCGGGGCGCTGCGCCACCGGTTGTTCTTCGCCGGCGTGGCGGCGGTGTTCATCGCCCTCGAATCCCCCGTCGATGCGCTCGCCAATCACTCCCTCGTCGCCCACCAGATCGAGCATATGCTGCTCAGCACGGTCGCGCCGCTGCTGCTGATGCTCGCGCAGCCGCAGGCGAGCCTGATGCGCGGCCTGCCCGGCTGGCTGCGGCGCGGCGTGGTGGCGCCCATGGTCGGCACGCGCGGGGTGCGCGGGGTGTTCGGGGTCATCAGCCGGCCCATGCCGGCCACGCTGCTCTTCATCGCCACCAATTATTTCTGGATGGTCCCGCGCTTCCACGATGCGGCGCTGCTGAACCCGCCGCTGCATTACCTGTGGCACGCCACGCTGATGATCAGCGGCCTGATCTTCTTCTTCCGCCTGTTCGATCCGCGCCCCGCTCCGCACGGCCCGAAGCTGTTCACCCGCTTCCTGATGGTGTGGATGATGGACATGGGCGATTTCGCCCTGGGCTTCTACCTGACGATGAAGCGGGTGCCGATCTATCCGGTCTATGCCCATTTCGGCCTGCTGTGGCACCAGAGCGCGGTGCTGAACGAGCGGCTGGGCGGCATGGTGATGTGGATCCCGAGCAGCATGGTGGTGGCGATCTCGGGCATCATCTGCGTCTATCGCTTCGCCCTGAACGAGGATCGCGTCGAGGCCCGCCGTGTCGCGTCCGGCCCGCACCGGCCGCTCAGCCCGGACGATTTCATGGCGCTGCGCCGCACCGGCAACCGCAAGTTCGCATGGGGCCTCGTCTCCTTCGCGGCCGCGGTGCTGGTGCTGATCTTCTCGCTCGCCGTTGGCTACGAACATACGCTGAACCGCACCGACAGCACGCCGATCAGCCGCAACGGGGTGTGATCTACTCCGGTTGGGGCGTGCGGCGCAGCGCCTTCACGCCGCCCCGCAGCACCTTCGCCTCCAGCCGCTGCCGGCGTTGGCCGGCCGAGGGCCGCGTGGGCTTGCGCCGCACCGGCGCCACCGCCGCGGCGCGAACCAGCGCGAGCAGCCGCTCCGCCGCATCGGCCCGGTTGCGCTCGCGCGTGCGGTGCCGGTGCGCCATCAGCACCAGCACGCCCTCCTTCGTCAGCCGCCGCCCGGCCAGCCGCGCGAGCCGGGCCTTCACCGCTTCCGGCAACGTCGGGCAGCCGCGCACATCGAAGCGCAACTGCACGGCCGTCGCCACCTTGTTCACGTTCTGCCCGCCCGGCCCCGGCGCCTGGACGAAGCTCTCCTCGAACGCGGCATCGTCCAGGAACAGCCCGGGGGCGACCCGGATCATCATGCGGCCCACCTCATGCAGCCATATCCACCAGCACCAGTTCGGTCGGCACCTCGGCCTTGATGCGCAGCGTCTCCTCGCCCGTCACCGCCACGCCATCGCGGGTGCCGGCCGCAACACCGTTCACGCTCACCGACCCGCTTGCGGCCACCAGATACGCGCTGCGCCCGGGCGCCAGCGCCCATTCCACCGTCTCGCCCGGAGCGAGCCGCCCCGCGGCCACGGCCGCATCGGCATTCAGCGGCAGCGCGCCAGCCTGCGCGTCCGCCGGCCGGCCGCTCGCCAGCAGCACCAGCCCGTCGCCGGCCTGCTTCGGGAAGCTCCGCATGCCCCAGCCGGGCGCGGCCCCGTGCCGGTCCGGCAGGATCCATATCTGGAACAGCCGGGTGGCCTCGGGCTCGCGGTTGTATTCGGCGTGGGTGATGCCGGTGCCGGCGTGCATCACCTGCACGTCGCCCGCCTCGGTCCTTCCCTCGTTGCCCAGGCTGTCGCGATGGGTGATCGCGCCCTGCCGGACATAGGTGATGATCTCCATCTCCCGGTGCGGATGCGGGTCGAACCCGGTGCCGGGGGCGATCTCGTCGTCATTCCACACCCGCAGCGCGCCGAAGCCCATGCGGGCGGGGTCGTGGTAGTGGCCGAAGCTGAAATGATGCCGGGCGTTCAGCCAGTCGTTGCGGAAATGGCCGAGGCCGGCGAAGGGTCGCACGTCGATCATCGCATCCTCCTTTTCGTTCGATATCGAACGATCATCGGCGCAGATGGGAGGGGCAGGGCAGCGATGCAAGGGGCTCCACCGCCTGCGCGGCATGGCCGAGCGTGCGCAGCAGCCCGTCCAGCGCCCCCGTCTCGCCCGCATCGAGGCCGGCCATGGCGCGGGCGATATCCTCCGCGTGCAGCGGAAACAGCCGCTCGACCAGGGCGCGGCCGCACGGGGTCAGCACGATGCGCACGCTGCGCCGGTCTTCCGGGCAGGGCACGCGCTGCACCAGGCCGCGGGCGGCCAGCTTGTCGATCACGTCGGTCATGTTGCCCGCGCTGGTCAGCACCTTGCGCGTCAGCTCCCGCTGCGTCAGCGGGCCCTTGTGCAGCACCGCTTCCAGCACGCCGAACTGGGTGAGGGTGAGATGCTCGGCCACCAGCCGCGGTTCCACCATCGCCACCACCGCGCGGGAGGCGCGCAGCAGCTTCACATAGGCGCGGACGGCGGCCTCCGTTCCCGCCGCGCCGGACCTGCCCGCCTCGTTCCTGGCAATCGCGCCGACCATGGATTCAACGGTTCATCAGAACCGGCAGGTCGGCCGATTCCAGCACGTACCGCGTCACCCCGCCCAGGATGAGCTGGCGCAGGCGGGAATGCGAATAGGCGCCCATCGCCAGCAGGTCGGCGCCGAACTCGCGCGCCGCCGCCAGCAACCCGGCGGCGACGATCCGGTCGACCGGGCGGAACGTCGCGATGTCCGTCTCCACGCCATGCAGCGCGAGATAGGCGGCGAGTTCCGGTGCCTCCGGCCCGCGCCGCTGGTAGCCCTCGGAGGTGAGGATGCGCACCGCCTGCGCGCGCTGCATCCAGGGGAGGGCCGCCTGCACCGCGGCGGCGCTTTCGGCGGTGCCGTTCCAGGCGATGCACACGCGGTTGCCGAGGCTCGCCGGCGCGGCGTGCGGGGAGAGCAGCACCGGCCGGCCGGAATCGAACAGCACCGCGTGCAGCGCGTCCGAGGAAGACACGTCCTGCCCAACCTCCGGATGCGGCACCACGGTCAGGTCCGCAAGGCGGGCCTGCTGCGCCACCAGATCCTCCTCCCGCCCGGTGATCGTGGCGAAGCTTGCGGTGGCGATGCCGGATTTCGCACGCGGCTCGCTCACCACCACCTCGTGCTGCGCCACGAAACGGTCGAACAGCGCGCGCACGGCATGGGCGCGATCCCCGCTTTCCTTCTCCGTCGCGGCCATCATCTCCTCGATCATCGCGCCCGACAGGCCCTCGCCGGCCAGCGGGGCGACATCGCGCGAATCGACCCGCACATGCAGCGCCGTCACATGCGCGTTCCACGTCCGCGCCACGATCAGCGCGGTGGCAAGCGCCGATTCCCCGGCGGCGGTTCCGGTCAGCGGCAGCAGCAGCTTGCGGATGGCCATGAAATCCTCCCTCTATCCTGTCCAACCTATCACAGGTTCAGGCGGTTCCCGACAGCACGGCCCAGCGCCGCCTCCGCCGCCGCGCGATCCCCGGCGTCGATCCGCGTCCAGCCCGGCTCGGCCGGCTCGGCCGCGGCGGCCTTGCGCAGCACCGCGACCGTGGCATCCGATGCATCGCCCGTGCGCCGTGCGATGCGCGCCTCCAGCACCGGCAGCGCCGCGTGCAGCCACACGCCCAGGAACGGCCTTCCGGCGGATGCCGCCGCTGCCGCCACCGCCGCGCGGTCTGCCGCATCCAGGAAGGTCGCGTCCGCGATCACGGTATGGCCACCTGCGGCCGCCACCCACACCGCGGCGATCAGCGCCGCCGCCACGGTTCGGTTCGCCGCCTCGCCATAGGCTTCCGGCGGCAGGTGCTGCTCGGGCGGGGCATGGTGCAGGCGCTTGCGGATCTCGTCGCTGCGCAGCACGAGCGCGCCCGGCGCGGGGCCGAGTGCCGGGGCAACGGCGCGGGCCAGCGTGGATTTGCCGGTGCCGGGCAGGCCGCCCACCGCAAGCACCATCGGGTGCACCGGCCGCAGACAGGCCAGCGCGAGGTCCAGGTAGCGCGCCGCATCCGCCGCGCCCCCGCCCGCCCGCACCCCGCCCGCCCGCACATGGGCGCGCACCATCGCCCGCAGGCTGAGGAACGGCGGCAGCCCGGCCACGAGGTCCGCATCCCCGGTGCGCGCCACGTAGCGGTTCAGCACCCGGTTCGCCGCCGCCCGCCCGGCCTGGAAGTCGAGGTCCATCAGCAGGAAGGCGAGGTCGTAGCCGGTGTCGATGGTCGCCAGCGCCTCGTCGAACTCCAGCGCATCGAACAATGTCGGCCGGCCGTGCCACAGGCACAGGTTGCCCAGATGCAGATCGCCATGCGCGCGCCGGACGAACCCCGCTTTCGCCCGCGCCGCGAGCCACGCCTCCCGCTCCGCCAGGGCGCGCAGCACATCGCGCGTCCAGCCCCGCACGGCCTCGGCCGGCAGGCCGGCTTCCGTGGCGGCCAGCGCGTTGCCTTCCGCCACCAGCCGCAGCGCCGCCGGCGCATCCACGCCGGACACCTTCGGACATTGGGCATGATACGCGGCGACCGCATCGCCCAGCGCGTCCAGCAGCGCCGGATCGGGCGGGCCGCGCGCCAGCACCGCCGGCAGGAAATCCGCCTCCGGCACGCGCCCCATGCGCAGCACCCAGTCGATCGCCCCCGGCGCCGCCCCGCCCGGCTCGCCAAGACGCACCGCGCCGTCCGCACCGCGCAGCACCGGCACGACATCCCGGTACAGGCCCGGCGCGGCCAGTGCGTTCAGCGCGAATTCGTGCCGGCAGAACCGCTCCCGCGCGGCCACGGTGGAGAAGTCGAGATAGGGCAGCCGTACCGCCTTCTTCAGCTTCCACACCGTCTCCGGGCCGCGGAAGACGGCGGAAATATGCGTCTCGATCGGCGCTTCGCCGGCCAGCCGCCGCAGCAGGGCCGCGGCTTCCGCCTGGGCGGGCGGGATCACGGGTACAGCTTGCCGCTCTCCCACCCTCCGCCTGCGCGGGCGAAGACGGTGCGGTCATGCAGGCGGAAGGGCATGTCCCGCCAGAACTCGAACGTGTCCGGCACCAGCCGGTAGCCGGACCAGCACGGCGGGCGGGGCACGTCCGGCCCCGGATGCGCGGCCTCGAATTCCGCCACCCGCCGCTCCAGCTCCGCCCGGTCCGGCAGCGGGCGCGACTGGATGGACGCCCAGGCGCCGATGCGCGAGCCGCGCGCGCGGGTGGCGTAATAGGCATCCGCCTCCGCGGTCGACACCGGCAGCACCGCACCTTCGATCCGCACCTGCCGGCGCAGCGATTTCCAGTGGAACAGCAGCGCCGCGTACGGGTTCGCCGCCAGCTCGTCACCCTTGCGGCTTTCGACGTTGGTGAAGAACAGGAAGCCCCGCGCCGCGGCCCCCGGCCCATCGACACCCTTGAGCAGCACCATCCGCACGGACGGACGGCCATCCGCGGCGCAGGTGGCCAGGCTCATCGCATTGGGATCGTTCGGCTCGCCGGCCACGGCTTCCGCCATCCAGGCATCGAATTGCGCGAACGGATCGGTCATGCCGCGGTCCCGCCCACGGTCAGCCCCGAGAGCTTCAGCGTCGGCTGGCCCACGCCCACCGGCACGCCCTGGCCGTTCTTGCCGCAGGTGCCGATGCCCGGATCGAGCGCCATGTCCATCCCCACCATCTCCACTTTCGTCAGCGCATCCGGCCCGTTGCCGATCAGCGTCGCGCCCTTCACCGGCGCCGTCACCCGCCCGTCTTCGATCAGGTACGCCTCGGAGGCCGAGAACACGAACTTGCCGGAGGTGATATCGACCTGCCCGCCGCCGAAATTCACCGCGTACAGCCCGCGCTTGACCGACCGGATCATCTCCTCCGGCGCGTGGGTGCCGCCCAGCATGATCGTGTTGGTCATCCGCGGCATCGGCGCGTGCGCGTAGGACTGGCGGCGGCCGTTGCCGGTGGGCGCCATGCCCATCAGCCGCGCGTTCATCCTATCCTGCAGGAAGCCCGCCAGGATGCCGTCCTCGATCAGCACGGTGCGGCCCGACGGCGTGCCCTCGTCGTCCACCGTGATGCTGCCGCGCCGGTCGGGGATGGTGCCGTCATCGACGACGGTGACGCCCCGGCTGCCGATCCTCTGGCCCAGCAGGCCGGCGAAGGCGGAGGTTTTCTTGCGGTTGAAATCCCCCTCCAGCCCGTGGCCGATCGCCTCGTGCAGCAGGATGCCGGGCCAGCCGGGGCCGAGCACCACCTCCATCTCGCCGGCCGGAGCGGGGCGGCTGTCGAGGTTCAGCGCCGCCTGCCGCAGCGCCTCCGCCACCGCCCCCTGCCACACCGCCTCGTCCGTCACCCGGTCATACCCGAAGCGCCCGCCGGTGCCATGGCTGCCCGTCTCGCGCCGCCCGTTCCGTTCCAGCACCACCGACACGTTCAGCCGGACCAGCGGCCGCAGATCGGCCACGCGCGCGCCGTCGGCGCGGATGATCTGCACCGCCTGCCACTCGCCCGTCAGGCTCGCCATCACCTGCACCACGCGCGGATCGCGGGCGCGGGCGAAGGCGTCGATGGCGCCGAGCAGGGCGGTGCGCTCGGCGAAGGCCATCGCCGGCAGCGGGTTCGCATCCGAATAGAGCCGCGCGTTGGTGGCGCGCGGCGGTGTTGCGGCGGTGCCGCTGTGCCCCATGCGCACCGCCGCCACGCTCTCCGCCGCGCGGGCGAGCGCGTCTTGCGAAACCTCGCCGGCGTGGGCGTAGCCGGTGGCCTCGCCCGCCACCGCGCGCAGGCCGAAGCCAAGCGCGGTGTCAAACCCGGCGGCGCGGATGCGCCCGTCCTCAAGGCTCAGGCTCTCGCTCTCGCGGTATTCCAGGAACAGCTCCCCGTCGTCCGCGCCATCCAGCGCGCGGCCGACGGCGCCGATGGCTCCATCGCGATCCAGCCCCGCCTCGGCGCGGTCGAAGAACAGTGCGTCCGTCACCGCCAGTGCGCCGGCAGCGGGGAAACGTGGATCGGTCATCATGCCTCCTGAGGCGCCGGCATTGTCGCCGGCGCGGCCGCGCGCGCGGGGCGCAGCGTGTGAACAACCACCAGTTCGGCGGTCAGCAGCAGCACCGCGTTGCACTGGTGCAGCACGGCCAGACCCATCGGTACCACCAGCAGCAGCGTGGCGACGCCCAGCGCATATTGCGCGGCCACCGCCAGCCCCAGCGCCATCATCGCGAGCCGCGCCGGGCGCGGCAGGCGGCCGCGCAGGCCGGCGATCACGGTCGCGCCCACCGCCAGCGCGGTCAGCGTGGCGAGCGCCCGATGGTCGAACTGCACGGCGGCAAGATTCCGGAGGGGGTTGCGCCAGAACGGATGCAGCTCGGCATAGCTCGCCGGCACCAGCCGCCCGTCCATCAGCGGGAAGGTGTTGTACACGAACCCGGCATGGGTGCCGGCGACGAAGCTGCCGGCGACGATGGTCAACGCCGTCAGCACGGTCGCACCGATCGCGAACCGCCGCGCCGTCCCGCCCCCTGCGGCGGTTGGCCGGGGCGTCAGCACGGACAGCCCGGTCCACAGGATCACGCCGTACAGGAGCAGCGCGAGCGACAGGTGCGCGGCCAGCAGTGCCGGCGCCACCGCCACGCTGTCCGGCCGGAAGCCGGAGGCGACCATGATCCAGCCAACCGCCCCCTGCATTCCGCCCAGCACGAAGAACGCGGCCAGCAGCGGCAGCAGCCGCCGCCCGATCCGCCCGGTGGCCCAGAACCAGACGAGCGGGAGGAGGAACACCACCCCGATCAGCCGCCCCCACAGCCGGTGCACCCATTCCAGCCAGAAGATGTGCTGGAACCCTGCCAGGCCGAACCCCCGGTGCAGCAGCTTGTACTGCGGGATCTGCTTGTAGAGCGCGAACAGATGCTCCCACTGCGCGTGGGACAGTGGCGGCAGCGCGCCGGACAGCGGCTCCCACGTCATGATCGACAGGCCGGAGCCGGTGAGCCGCGTGGCGCCGCCGAGTGCGACCATCACCAGGATCATCCCGCACACGGCAAACAGCCAGATGGCGACAAGGCGGCGGCTGCGCGGGTTGGAGGCCTGGGAAGCCGGGCGCGCGGCGGTCAGATCGAAGGGCATGGGCTGTGATATAGACCACACCCGAGCGGCTGGAACATCCGCCGCGCCAAAATACTCAGTGCAGCTGGAGATACGCTCCCGGATGGCGCCATTGCGGCGGGCGGATCAGCTCGGCGGAGGCGACCCGCACCGAATGCACCTGCCCGTCCAGCTCCCGCCGCCAGAAATCGAGGAACCGGCGCAGCGCCGGGAACCGCGGCGCGAGGTCAAGCTCCTGCCACACGTAGCTTTGCAGCAGGTCCGGATGGTCCGGCATGCGATAGAGGATCTCGGCGGTGGTCAGCCGGTAGTCGTTCAGTTGCAGGGCCAGGGTCATGAAACCTCCTCGGCGTTGCGCCTGCCTCCGGTGCCGCGCGTCTCGCTCCCGTCTGCCCCGGCGTGTGCGCCGCCGGTTCCATGACCGCAACATGACACGCCACCCCGGGGGCATGACAAGAAAAAACTGCGCGATTTCAATGGATTGGCACTCGCCTGCAACGAGTGCTGCCGAGTTGCTTGACTTCCCGGGCCGGTCTGTCTAAGTCCTTGGCACTCCCCGAACGGGAGTGCCAACACACGGGACCGGTGCCGCATGCCGGGCCGTCCCGGGGTGAGGGCAGAACCAGAACGACCTCAATCAGGAGCGATCCGAATGAAGTTCCGTCCCCTGCATGACCGGGTCGTGGTCCGTCGGCTGAACGCCGAGGAAAAGACCGCGGGCGGCATCATCATCCCCGACACCGCCAAGGAAAAGCCGATGGAAGGCGAGATCATCGCCGCCGGCCCTGGCGCGCGCAACGAGCAGGGCGCCATCGTGGCGCTCGACGTGAAGGCGGGCGACCGCATTCTGTTCGGCAAATGGTCCGGCACCGAGGTCAAGATCGACGGCGAGGAGCTGCTGATCATGAAGGAGTCCGACATCATGGGCATCATCGAGGGCACGGCCGCGAAGAAGAAGGCCGCCTGATCGGGCGTCTGTCCGGCTCCGCAACCTCATTCTGACACAGGGAATAGACTCACATGGCAGCCAAGGAAGTCCGGTTCGGTGGCGACGCCCGCCAGCGCATGCTGCGCGGCATCGACATCCTCGCCGACGCGGTGAAGATCACGCTCGGCCCCAAGGGCCGCAACGTCGTGCTCGACAAGAGCTTCGGCGCCCCGCGCATCACCAAGGACGGCGTGACCGTCGCGAAAGAGATCGAGCTTGCCGATAAGTTCGAGAACATGGGCGCGCAGATGGTGCGCGAGGTCGCGACCAAGACCAACGACATCGCCGGTGACGGCACCACCACCGCCACCGTGCTCGCCCAGTCGATCGTGCGCGAGGGTGCGAAGGCGGTCGCGGCGGGCATGAACCCGATGGACCTCAAGCGCGGCGTGGACAAGGCGGTGGCCGCGGTCGTCGAGGAGCTGAAGAAGAAGAGCCGCAAGATCACCACCCAGGCGGAGACCGCCCAGGTCGGCACGATCTCGTCCAACGGCGAAGTCGAGATCGGCAAGATGATCTCGGAAGCGATGCAGAAGGTCGGCAACGAGGGCGTGATCACGGTCGAGGAAGCCAAGGGCATCCAGACCGAGCTCGACGTGGTCGAGGGCATGCAGTTCGACCGCGGCTACGTCTCCCCCTACTTCATCACCAACTCGGAGAAGATGATCGCCGAGCTGGACCAGCCGTACATCCTGATCCACGAGAAGAAGCTGTCCGGCCTGCAGCCGATGCTGCCGCTGCTGGAGAGCATCGTGCAATCCGGCCGGCCGCTGCTGATCATCGCCGAGGACGTGGAAGGCGAGGCGCTGGCCACGCTGGTGGTGAACAAGCTGCGCGGCGGGCTGAAGGTTGCCGCGGTGAAGGCGCCGGGCTTCGGCGATCGCCGCAAGGCGATGCTGGAGGATCTGGCGATCCTGACCGGCGGGCAGGTGATCAGCGAAGACCTCGGCATCAAGCTCGAGACGGTGACGCTTGCCATGCTGGGCAAGGCGAAGCGGGTGCTGATCGAGAAGGAGAACACCACGGTCATCGAAGGCGCGGGCAAGAAGGCCGACATCACCGGCCGGTGCAACCAGATCCGCGCCCAGGTCGAGGAGACCACCTCCGACTACGACCGGGAGAAGCTGCAGGAGCGGCTGGCGAAGCTCGCCGGCGGCGTGGCGGTGATCCGCGTCGGCGGCGCCTCCGAGGTCGAGGTGAAGGAACGCAAGAACCGTGTGGACGACGCGCTGCACGCCACCCGCGCGGCGGTCGAGGAAGGCATCGTGCCGGGCGGCGGTGTGGCTCTCGCGCGTGCCAGCCTCGTTCTCGCCAAGGTGAAGGGCGACAACGAGGACCAGCGCGTGGGCATCGAGATCGTCCGCAAGGCGCTGCAGACCCCGCTGCGCCAGATCGCCGAGAACGCCGGCGAGGATGGTGCGGTGATCGCCGGCAAAACGCTGGACAAGGACGAGTACAACTACGGCTTCGACGCCCAGCTCGGCGAGTTCAAGGACCTGGTGAAGGCCGGCATCATCGACCCGACGAAGGTCGTGCGCACGGCGTTGCAGGATGCGGCCTCGGTCGCGGCCCTGCTGATCACCACCGAGGCGATGATCGCCGAGAAGCCCGAGCGCAAGGGCGCGCCGATGCCCGGTGGCGGCGGCATGGGCGGCATGGGCGGCGGCATGGGCGATATGGACTTCTGATCTGGCGGCGGTGGATCGGGGAGCGCCCCGCTCCACCGCCCCGGACCGGATTTCCGACCCTGCGAACGTTGAGGGGCGGGCCGCAAGGCCCGCCCCTTTTCGTTTCGTACCCCGTACCGCAATCCCCCACTGCCTGCCCAGGCCGTTACGATTGACATTCGGGGGCGTTTTCTGCACCACTAAGGATGCAATCGAGTTTGGCTTGCCTTGCTGCGCCTCCGGTCACGGGTGCCTTCAAGTCTTCCACTGGACCCGGTTGTCTACAGGCTGCGCGGCGGTCGCGCGGCACTCGGACGGAGAAAGACGCAGAATGGCTATCGGCACCGTGAAGTGGTTCAATACCACGAAGGGGTTTGGGTTCATCATGCCGCAGGATGGCGGCAAGGATGTGTTCGTGCACATTACCGCGGTCCAGGCTGCCGGCCTGCGCGGGCTGAACGAAGGCCAGAAGGTTAGCTACGAAGTGGCGATGGAGCGCGGCAAGGCGGCTGCCACGAACCTCAAGGCGCTCTGAGACCCGGCTTCGCGATCGGCGAGCCGCTCCATGCCTGCGACGCCGGCTGAACAGCCCGTTGCAGGGTATTCTGTGTCTGCCCGTGCACAACGGGGCCAATCCGGCCCCGTTGCGTATTTTTGCGCCATCTCCTGCCTCGCGGCCCCGGGCTACGCCTCTCCGGGCCGCTCTCTGGGCCAAGGCAGCGGATGGCCGCCCCCCGACAAGACCGGCGTGCCGGCGCACGCCGCAACGCCAGGAGAGATGCGATGGCAATCGGTACCGTGAAGTGGTTCAACGCCACCAAGGGCTACGGCTTCATCATGCCGCAGGATGGCGGGAAGGACGTGTTCGTTCACGTCACCGCCGTGCAGGCAGCCGGGCTGAAAGGCCTGAATGACGGCCAGAAGGTCACCTTCGAGGTCAGCATGGAGCGTGGCAAGGCCTCCGCGGTGAACCTCAAGCTCGCCTGACCAGGAGCGCGGCCGGCCCCTTGTTGCCGGGGCCGGCCGCGAACTGGCGCAGACGATGCCCGTTTCGGATATTTCCCTGGCCGAGATCGAAGCGGCCGCCACGCTCGTCGGCGCGGCCTTCCCGCCCACGGCCGCCTATGCGTGGCCGCTGCTCGCCGCCCGCGCCGGGGCCGTGGTCTGGGTGAAGCACGAGAACCATACCCCCACCGGCGCCTTCAAGGTGCGTGGCGGCGTGGTCTTCATGGACCGGCTGAAACGCGAACGCCCAGGGGTTGCCGGCGTGATCTCGGCAACCCGCGGCAATCACGGCCAGTCGCTCGCCTATGCCGGCGGCCGGGCCGGCGTTCCCGTCACCATCGTCGTCCCACACGGCAACAGCACCGGCAAGAACGCCGCCATGCGCGGTTTCGGCGCCCGCCTTGTGGAACACGGCGCGGATTTCGATGCCGCCCGCGTGGAGGCCGCGCGCCTCGCCGCGACCGAAGGGCTGGAATTCGTGCCCTCCTTCCATCGCGATCTCGTCTGCGGCGTGGCCACCTGGGCGCTGGAGCTGTTCCGCGCCGCCCCGCGCCTCGATGCGCTGTACGTGCCCATCGGCCTCGGCTCCGGCATCTGCGGGGCGATCCTGGTGCGGGACCTGCTCGGCCTCTCCACCGAGATCATCGGCGTGCAGAGTACCGGGGCGCCGGCCTATGCGCTCTCCTTCGCCGCCGGCGAACCGGTCGCGATCGCGAGCGCCGATACCCACGCCGACGGCATGGCCACCCGCATCCCGGACCCCGATGCCCTGGCCATCATCCGCCGCGGCGCCGCCCGCATCGTGACCGTGACGGACGACCAGATCGCCGAAGCCATCCGCGCCTATTGGGACGATACCCACAACCTTGCGGAAGGCGCCGGCGCCGCCCCGCTCGCCGCCCTGCTGGCCGAGCGGGGCCGGATGGCCGGCCGTACCGTCGGTCTTCCCCTGTGCGGCGGCAATATCGATCTCGCGCTGTTCCGGGATTGGGTGCTGGCCTAGACGAAAGCCACAAGCCGCAGCGGCGGCAGATCATGCGCAAAGAACGCCCTTGGAAGCGCCCGTGACGGAAAACCCCCTGCGCGGCATCGCCCTGATCGTTGCCGCCACGATCTGCTTCTCGCTGTCCGATACGCTGGCGAAGTATCTCACCAGCGGGCTCCCGGCAGTGGAGATCGCCTGGGTCCGCTATGTCGTTTTCACGCTGCTGGCGGCCTGCCCGCTGATCTTCTCCGGGCGGTCCGGCATCCGCGTGCGCAGCCCCGGCTTGCAGGTGGCGCGCGGCCTTGGCGTCGTGGGGTCGGCGGTGCTGTTCATCCTGGCGCTGGCCCATCTGCCGATGGCGGAGGCAGCAACCGTCAGCTTCGCCTCGCCCCTGCTGATCACCGTGCTCGCCATCCCGCTGCTCGGCGAAGTGGTCGGGTTCCGGGGCTGGATGGCGGTGCTGGCCGGGTTCGCGGGCGTGCTGATCGTGGTGCGCCCCGGAACCGGCGGGTTTCATCCGGCGGCGCTGCTGGTGGTGCTGTCGTCGCTCTGCTGGTCGCTGGCGATGATCCTGACACGCAAGATGGCGGGCACCGAGCGGCCGGCGGCGACGTTGCTGTGGACAGCCGTCACCGGGCTTGTCGTGCTCAGCCTGCTGCTGCCGTTCTCCCATGCCCCGCTCGGCCCGCGGCAACTCGGCCTCGCGATCGTGCTGGGGCTGGTGGCGGCCACCGCCCAGTGGCTGGCCGTCCTGGCCTATCGCCATGCCGCCGCGTCGGTGCTGGCGCCGCTGTCCTACGGGCAGCTCATCTGGTCTTCCAGCTTCGGCTATGTCGTGTTCGGCTCGATACCCGATGGCTGGACCGTTCTGGGCGCGGTGATCATCGTCGGCAGCGGGCTCTATACCGTGCGCCGCGAATGGGCGCGGCTGCATCCACGCCCCCGCCTGGCCTCCGCTGCATGACGGTCCCCTTCATTACATTCCCCGTCATCACATTCCCCGTCATCCCTGGGCGGAAAAGCCCCCGTCCACCGGGATCGCGGTCCCGGTGATGAAGTCCGATTCCCGGCTGGCGAGGAACACGGCAATCCCCGCCATGTCCGCCGGCACGCCCCAGCGCCCCGCCGGCGTGCGGCCCAGCACCTTCTCGTGCAGCCCGGCCACATCCTGCCGCCCCTGCCGCGTCAGCTCCGTGTCGATCCAGCCCGGCAGCACGGCGTTCACCTGGATGTTGTCGGTTGCCCAGGCCGTGGCCAGCCCCTTGGTCATCTGCACCATGCCGCCCTTGCTCGCGCCATAGGCGGCGGAGAAGCTCGCGCCGAAGATCGACATCATGGAGCCGATGTTGATGATCTTCCCGCCGCCGGCCTCCAGCATCGCCGGATGGGCCGCCTGGGCGCAGAGGAAGGCGCTGGTGAGGTTGGTCTGCAGGATCAGGTTCCACTCGCCGAGCGTGTAGTGCTGCGGCTGCTTGCGGATGTTCATCCCCGCGTTGTTCACCAGGATGTCGAGCCGGCCGAAGCGCTGCGTGGCCCGCCCCACCAGGGCGGCGCAGGCGGCCTCGTCGGTGATGTCGGCGACGATGGCGGCGGCCTGCGCCCCGGTCGCGACCAGGCTGCGCACGGCCTCGATGTTCTTCGCCTCGTTCCGCCCGGTGATGAGCACCGCCGCCCCTGCCTGCGCGAGCCCCAGGGCCATGCCGAGCCCGATGCCCCCGTTGCCGCCGGTGATGATGGCAACGCGCCCCGTCAGATCGAACATGAAGATGTGGTCTCCGCGTGTGTGACCGGCCGAGCCTATCATCCGCCAGATGACCGATGCCATCGCGAACTGGGATCCCCCGGAACCACACCCCCGCCCGCCCGTTCACCCCTTCGGAACGGAAGGGAGCACGCATGGCGGAACGCCCCATCTGGCGCGGGCATCTCCGCCTCGCGCTCGTCTCCTGCCCGGTCGCGCTGTACACCACGCATCGGGAGCGCGGCGCGCTGCATTTCCACCTCATCAACCCCGCCACCGGCCATCGCGTCCGCACCATCACCGTGGATGCCGAAACGGAGGAGGAAGTCCCGCGCAGCGAACTCGTCCATGGCTACGAGGCCGAGAAGGACCAGTACGTCGTGCTGGAGGACGAGGATTTCGAAAACGCCCGCGTCGAAAGCTCGACCACCATCGCGATCGAGAAATTCGTCCGCCGCCCGTCGATCGATCCGATCTATTTCGAATCGAGCTACTACGTCGCCCCGGATGGCGATGCGGGCGCGGATGTCTATGCCGTGCTGCGCGATGCGCTCGCGAAATCCGGCCGGGTCGCGCTCGCCCGCGTCGTCATCGCCCGGCGCGAACGCGCGGTCGCCATCATGCCGGAAGATCGCGGCATCATCGCCCACACCCTGCGCCAGGGGCGCGAAATCAACGATCCGAAAGCGCTGTTCGAGAGCGTGCCCACGAAAAAGCCGGACCCGGAGATGATAGACCTCGCCATCAAGCTGATAGACCGGCAAAGCGGCGCCTTCACCGCCGCGGACATGGAAGATCGCTACGAAGCCCGGCTGCGCGAGGTGATCGGCGCGAAGCTGAAAGGCACCGGCATGGCCCCCATCGCCACGGAGGCGGAAGACCGCGGCAACGTCATAGACCTGATGGCCGCGCTGAAGAAAAGCCTCTCCGGCTCGGCCAGCCCGGCCCGCGCGGGCAAGGCGAAAAAGCGAACGCCGGCCAAGCCCGTGAAACGCCCCGCGAAACCGCGCAGCCGCCGGCGCGCATGATCGCCTTACCCGAGTGACTTGATGATCTCCCGATAGGCGGTCTCCGGGAAGGCCTTCAGCGTTTTCGTCCGCACATTGCCAAGCTTGCCGAGCGTGAGCGTGAACCGCGCGGCCACCGCATCGTCCGGCGCGTCGTAGGTGAGAACGAGGTCGTACTCCCCCATGGTCATGTAGAAGGCCGTGATCTGCCCGCCCATCTCGACAAGCGCCTTCCGGGCGGCGTCGAGTCGCTGGGGGGAGTCGCCGATGCCGCGTGCGCCCTGGTCGGTCCAGTTGGCGAGCATGACGTAGGTTGTCATGGCACAAACCCTTTCCCGTTGGGGAAGGCGGCCGGATGGCTGCCTCCCGCGGGATAGCTTAGCACGCCGGCCATGCGGAAGGGCGTCGTTCCTACAGCCGCTCCAGCACCCCAAGCCGCGGCGCGATCGCGTAGTTGAGCTGCACCACCACGATGAACCCCAGACTCCAGTACGTGCTGAACACGCACAGCAGCGCGCCCACCGCATACAATGCCTGCGCGATCACGATGCGCCGCTCCATCCATCGCCCCAGACCCTCCGGCAGCCCGGGCTTCAGCAGCCCCGCCCGCGTGGCATGGCGCCAGCTTGCGAACAGGATCACGCCCAGCAGCAGGATGTTCGCCCAGTACTCCACCAGCGCGACGCGATAGGCGATGAACTCCGCCATCAGCGCGGTGGAGAACGGCATCAGCGTCACCGCGCACAGGAAGCCGAGGTGAATCCACGCCAGATCCCGGCTGCTCCGCGCGAAGTTGTTGAATTGCGTCTGCTGCCCCACCCAGAAGATGCCGAGCGTGAGGAAGCTCATCAGATACACCAGCAGCCGCGGCGACAGCGCGACCAGCGCATGCCACAG
>DATKQI010000285.1:0-10647 GCA_035532755.1 Acetobacteraceae bacterium | reverse complement strand
ATCGCCCAAAGGGTGCTGCGGCAATGAGGAAGCCTGATACCCAGCATCCGCCATCTGCGTCTCCCTCAATCATTGGATGCGAACGGCGATCAAAAGGTTCCCGGCGGGTATTGCGCGAGCGCCCCGTTCAGGCCTCGAGGTCCACCGTGATATGCCGCGCCTGTGGCCGGCAATCTTCTTTTTGGGTCATAACCTCACGCTTTGACCGCAAACATGCTTCGCCTGCCCGTCTGCCAGGAACGCCACCCGGGTGAATGGCCTTCTGGCAACCAGCTCTCTGTCGAACGCCAGACCACGTCGTGAAACGCAATTATTGGAGGCGCTCGTCTGCACTGACACAGGTGCAACGGGCGAGTTGGCATTGCTATAGAAATGATCGCAAAAAGGCTGCTTGAACGCGCCCGACATTTGCAACACGGAAACGCTTGATCTGCCTGACAATCGTGAAACGTCGTTTCGAGTGACATATTACGGCGGCAATCGCCGCGAGTGAAACGCCATGATCTTCAATACGGGATGCCCTCTGAGGTTACGAATCGGGAAGTAGGCAAGACCCGTCGCGGTATCGACTGATACCGTATGGGCATTGTCCCCGATCACGCCTTCGCCGAGTTTCCGAATGTCGTGCCTGCCGATGGAGAACACAGCCACAACACCGCTTTCGCTCGCGACGTAGAGGCGATTCCTGACGCTATCCAGCGCCAGGACATCCGGGTTGCGCCCGACCGTGTGGATGCTCACCACCTTGCCGGTTTGCAGGTCGAGCGTCAGAAGCCGCGCGTTATGATCACAGGCGATGAAGGCCAGTCGCTTCTTCGGATAAATGAGGAGCCCGTGATTATGAAGACACGTCCTGGGAAGTGGGATGCGCGCAATGATGGCATTCGCAACAGGGTCGATTTCGGCCAGCACGTTGCGGCTTTGCACGTTGACAAAGATGTTTCCCGAAATCGGGTCAAAGGCCGTCATGCCCGCGGAGCCGCCGAGCGAAAGGGTGGCAACACGCCGATTTGTGGTGGTATCGATGACGGTCTCGGTGCCGCCGGACTCATCCGAAACATAGAGCCGGTGCAACCCCGGCACATAGGCGCTCCCATCCGGAAATCGGCCCGCCGGGATCCGGGCCACCACCTTGAGTGTCGTCGCATTGAGAACCGCGATCTCGCCGTGGCCTACGGCTTGATGCAGCCAACCGCCGGTGACGCTGACATAGACCCGATTGAGCGAGGGGACCGCCGTGATCCCGGTATCCTCGGGAAAGCCCGGCAGATTGGCAATCACGCGGTTCGTCTTGATGTCGAACACCAGGACGGTCCCGTCCCCCATATGAGAGATGAACAGCCGCCCCAGCGCGGCATCCTGGCTCTGATAGTCGAACCGCGAGGGGCTGCCTGGAAGCACAATGGTCGCGCGCATAACGAGTGGAAGAGTGGATGCCCCCGCATGGGCCACCCCTGAACCAAGGCCCAGGAACGCCGCCAGCAAATGGCGGCCCCACCGCGCACCATGCCTGAGTCGGGCGGCATTCGGCACGCTCGTTCCCGGCCACGGCCTCGAACGCTTTCCGATACCGGGCAATGTCGTCATGCGGTCATGGCGGGAGGCCAATCATGTGTCTCCGCCTGTCCCGCGCGACACCAGGCGTAAAGCGCGTCGTACATGACCATGCCGTGCCGCAACATCTCGTGATCGTCAGGAAAGATCGCCGAGAGCCCGAGCGAGATCGCGAATAATCCGGCTGCCTGGGGCGCCAGATCGAACCGGGAAGTATCAGCTCCGCGCACCATCAGGGCGATCTGATGAAGCGCCGGATCAGCCAGTTCGTATCGCTTCAGGAAGGTATCGAAGCTGCAGAACCCGCCCTCATGGGTGAGTTCGACACCGGGGATATCATAGGGCGTGGCGCCGGTCTCGGCGGCAACCGCGCGAACACGGTCGGGCGGGACGTAGATGAATTCGGCGTCCTTGTCGATGAACCGGGCGATCAGCCAGGGGCATGCGATGCGATCG
The DNA here is from genome assembly GCA_035532755.1 of Acetobacteraceae bacterium. Classification (GTDB taxonomy): domain Bacteria; phylum Pseudomonadota; class Alphaproteobacteria; order Acetobacterales; family Acetobacteraceae; genus DATKQI01. The sequence continues at coordinate 8,637 of DATKQI010000285.1, read as the reverse complement.
ATCTTGGGGCGTTCGCGAGTCACCCATTTCATGATGGAAACTCCTGTGTTGAGAGGCCCGGCCTGCCTGCGGTTGCCAGAACGGCTTTGCTGATGCTCTCAGGCAATGGCAAAGGCCGTTCAAACCTGCCCAGAACCGGCAGAAGCACCAGGAAATGCAGGAAGTAGTAGAGGGTGGCGATGCGCCCGAGCAGGATCCAGATGCCGACGGGCTCGTGCGCGCCGACAATCCCGAGCAGCACAACGTCCGCCACCAGCACGATGATGAGTTGCCGATAGATCGGGCGGAACCGGGCGCTGCGCACCGGGCTCGTATCCAGCCAGGGCAGGACGAACAGGACACCGACCGAGCCGAACATCATGGTCACGCCGCCGAGCTTGTTCGGCACCGAGCGCAAGATGGCGTAGAACGGCAGGAAGTACCATTGCGGCACGATGCTTGTCGGCGTCACCAACAGGTTGGCCGGAGTGAAATTGTTCAGATCATTCAGAAGGTTTGGCGCAAAGAAGACGAGAGCGGCAAAAACAATCAGGAAGACGCAGAGACCGACGCTGTCCTTGATCGTGTAATAGGGATGGAAAGGCAGCGTATCCTGCGGGCTCTTCACGTCGATGCCGAGCGGGTTGTTCGACCCGGTGATGTGCAGCGCGACGATATGCAGGAACACCACACCGACGATCAGGAACGGCAGCAGGTAATGCAGGCTGAAGAACCGGTTCAGCGTCGGGTTGCCGACGGCAAACCCGCCCCACAGCCAGGTCGTGATGGCTTTGCCCACTACGGGGATGGCGGTGAACATGTTGGTGATGACGGTCGCCCCCCAGTACGACATCTGGCTCCAGGGCAGCACGTAACCCGTGAAGGCGGTCGCCATCATCAGCAGCAGAAGGACCACACCGAGCATCCACAGAAGCTCGCGCGGCGCCTTGTAGGAGCCGTAATACAGGCCGCGGAACGTGTGAACATAAACCACCATGAAGAACATGGAGGCGCCGTTCAGATGGATGTAGCGGATCAGCCAGCCGTAGTTCACGTCTCGCATGATCCGCTGCACGCTGTTGAACGCCATGTGCGCGCTCGGGTCGTAATTCATCGCGAGGAACACGCCCGTGACGACCTGGATCGCCAGGGCAACCATCGCCAGCGCGCCGAAATTCCAGAAGTAGTTGAAGTTCCTCGGCGTCGGGAAGCTGCCGTACTCCTTCTGCATCATGGTGAAGACCGGCAGCCGTGCGTCGATCCAATCGACCATCTTGTTGCGAGACCTTTGGGTGGGCATGGTTCGGCGCGGGCTCCTCTGATTGCTGCAGGTCAGTCGATGGAGAGCGGGACGGTTGGAGCGCCGATGGCGTGCCAGGCGGCGATTCCGCCGCTGAGCACATGCGCATCGAGCCCACGCTGCCGGAGTGCGGCAGCAGCGTCCTGGCTGACCCGGAACCCGTACATGCAGTAGAGAACGACCGGCACGCCGGGTGGCAGTCCACCGATCCATTCCGTGATCTGCTCGGGATCCCGGTGGATCGCCCCCGGGAGCTGGTCGCGGGCGCGTGAGAGATCCTTCTGTCGCCGGACGTCGAGGATCAGAAGCCTTTCGCCTTTGGCGATCCGGTCGCGCACGTCCTCGGCTGCGATTGCAGCCGGGATCGCAGCTGCGTCCGGCTCGGTCATTCCGGCGCCCATGGCGGCGATCTGCGCGTGCCGCGCGCCCACATGGCCCCAATCGACGTTTGCCATCACCGCATCCACATAGGCGGCGGCCTTCGCGCCGAAATCGAGGTGGTAGGAATGTTCGTACATGTCGAGCGCAAAAATCGGCACGCCGCCGGCAAGGCCGTTCGTGTGATCGGCCGCCCATTGGTTGACCAGTCGGCCATGCCGCGGCGACCACGCGAGCAGCATCCAGCCGGAGCCACCCGCCTGCGCCCTGGCGCAAGCCATGAACTCCATCTTCCACTTGGCGACGGCACCGAAGTCACGTTCGAGCGCCGCCGCCAGTTCCCCCGCCGGATCGCCTGCGCCACCCAGCCCGTCGAAATAGATTTCGTGCAGGATCATCGAATTGGCGGCGGCGAGTTCCTCGCGCTTCAGACCGTTGATCTCGAACACCGGAGCGGAACCCCAGTCGAGCGCGGCCAGCCGTCCCTCGATGGCATTCAGGCGCCGGACCGCACCGCCGTAATTGTTTTCGTAATGGCTCTCCAACAGCCGCTCACTGAGACCGTTCAACCGATCCGGCTTGAATGGCAGCGGCGCGATGCGATGAAGCACTGGCACCCCCACAGAACGTTCCGACCACACGAAGGCATGGCGAGTTTATATGATACATGTGTTGCATTTGCAAGTATCTATGATACGATATGCTCATGCCTGACCTTGCCGCCCCTGCGCCGAACCTCTGGCTGCTGCTGATCCATCAGTTGCCGGCGAAGCCGGCCTATCTGCGGGTGAAGGTGTGGCGTCGGCTGCAGGGCATCGGCGCCGTCGCCGTGAAGAACGCGGTCTATGCGCTGCCTGCGAACGATCAGGCCCAGGAGGATTTCGCCTGGATTTTGAAGGAAATCGCCGAGGGCGGCGGCGAGGCGATGATCTGCGAGGCACGGCTGATCGACGGGCTGTCGGACCAGGAGGTGCGGGCCCTGTTCAACGCCGCGCGCGACGAGGAGTACGAGGCGCTCGCGCAGGATGTGCGCGGTCTCGCCGAAAGCCTGCGCCATGACCCCACACCCGCGGCACGCCTCGCCGCCAAGGGACCGCTCGCCAGGCTCAAGGCGCGGGCGGCGCAGATCGTCGCGATCGACTTTTTCGGCGCCAACGGTCGCGAGAGTCTGGACGGATTGATCAGCGGCCTCGAAACGGCTTTCCGGGAGGACGACGCGATGGCGCAAACGGACAACAAGGCCGCACAGGCCCATGGCGCCGAGACGCTGAAGGGGCGGGTGTGGGTGACGCGGCAAGGCGTTCACGTGGACCGGATCGGCTCGGCATGGCTCATCCGCCGGTTCATCGATCCCGATGCCCGGTTCAAATTCGTTCCCGGCAAGGGATACGCGCCGGATGCCGGCGAGGTGCGTTTCGACATGTTCGAGGCGGAATTCACCCATGAGGGCGATCGATGCACTTTCGAGGTGCTGCTCGCCCGCATGGGGCTGGCCGATCCGGCGCTCGGCGCCATCGCCGAGATCATCCATGACATCGACTTGAAGGACGGCAAGTTCGGCCGCGAGGAAGCGAGCGGGATCGCGCAACTGATCGCCGGCATTGCGGCGGCCAACGCGGGCGACGAGCAGCGGATCGCGCGCGGCGCCGCGGTGTTTGATGACCTGTACGAATCCTTCCGCAAGAAGCGCCGATAGGCCGGGAGAAGCGCGTCATGCCGGATATCATGCAGGCCGATCCGCCGATCTCCGCCCCGCCCCGGCCAGCCGGCCGGCTGTACGAGCTGGCACGCTATTTCCTGCGCCTCGGGCTCCTTGGCTTCGGCGGTCCGGTGGCCCTGGTCGGCCAGATGGAACGCGAGCTTGTGGCCGGGCGCGGCTGGCTGTCGAAAGAACAGATGCGCGAGGCCATCGCCGTCTGCCAGACGCTGCCGGGGCCGCTTGCCATCCAGGTCGGCATTTTCATCTCCTACCTGCGCGGCGGCTTCTGGGGCGCCTGGGTCGGCGGATGGGCGTTCATCCTGCCGAATTTCCTGATCGTTGCCGCGCTCGGCGCGCTCTATGTCCATTTCGGCGGGCTCTCGCCGGTCACCGCGATCTTCTACGGGGTCAGCCCCGCGGTGATCGCGCTGATCCTTCATTCCTGCTACCGGCTCGGCAAGCTCGGGATGGAGAGCTGGCTGCAATGGGTGATTGCGGCGGTCTGCCTTGCCTCCACGGTCATCCTGCAATCCGAAGTCGCGCTGCTGTTCATCGGCGCCGGCATCGTCGGGATGCTCTGCTACGGAGACATCGGCCGGCGCCGTCCTCCGGCGGCTTCGCTGCTGGCGGCGGTCCCCCTTGCCTCGCCGCCCGGCCCCGTCGCGATCGGTTCCGTGGTCGGCAAGATGTTCCTCTTCTTTCTCAAGGCCGGGGCGCTCACCTTCGGGAGCGGTCTGGTGATCGTACCGTTCCTGGAAGCCGGCGTAGTCCGCCAATATGGCTGGCTCGATCAGCGGACCTTCCTTGTCGCCGTCGCGATCGGCATGATCAGCCCCGGCCCGGTGGTGATCACCGCAACCTTCGTGGGCTTCCTGGTGGCAGGCTTCTGGGGCTCGCTGGTGGCCACCATCGGCATCTTCCTGCCCTCGTTCCTGCTGGTGCTGATCGCCGCGCCGCTGCTGCTGCGCCACCGCGGCAATCAGAACGTGCAGGGCTTCGTCAAAGGGGCTTATGCCGCGGCCATCGGCACCATTCTGGGTGCCTGCATCCTGCTCGGCCGGATCGCGATCGGCGACTGGCTGACGGTGCTGATCGGGCTGGTCTCTCTCGCGATCCTGTTCCGCTGGAAAGTCAGCAATCCCGTGCTCATCGCGGCAACCGCCGTCATCGGGCTGATCGCCTACCCGCTGCTGCAACCCGCATGGGTCATGGTCAGATAAAAACGATCATCCCCGGGGCAGCAGGCGCAGCCCGGCGCGGAGATGGCGGAACGGCAGGGCCGAGGAGTCGGCGATGACGGGGCCGGGAGCGGCGGCAACAATGATGTGCTCGGCGATCGGGCCGAAATCGGCGCGGAAATGCACCGAGGATTTCAGCGCCAGGATCCGGCATTCCGCGGGCTCGATGCCGGCGTGGCGGATGATCGCCTGATCGTACGCCTGGGTCTTGCGGCTGACCACGATCACGCGAATGCCCGGCGCCACCTCGATCAGCGCCGAGGGGCCGAGATTGGCCGGGTTGCCGCCGCCCATCGGCCCGGTGAGGGTGAAGCGCCCGTCGGTCAGCCGCTGGACGCGGGCGGTAACCGGCAGGGGCGCACCATCGGACCGGCCGCCGAGCTGCAATTCCAGCACCGCACCTTCGCCGGCGGTGTGGCAGGCCGCGGCACTCTCCGCGTCGTTGATGAGGCACAGGAGGGCACCCTGCGCATCCTGGCGGATCAGCTCCGCGAGCAGCCCGGTGGTATCGCCATGGCCGCCGCCGCCGGGATTGTCCTGCGTGTCCGCGATCACGACCGGGCGGGAGGCTGTGGCGGCGGTACGCATGGCTTCGGCCACGGCGGCGGCGGCAGGCACCACATCCAGCGCAAAGCGGGATTCCCGCGCGATGACGACTCGCGCCAGCGCCTCGGCGGCGGCCTCCGCCGATGCCGCATCCTCGGCATAGGCGGCGATGGCGGGGCCGCAATCGGGGAAATCCGCATAGGGAAAGCCGAAGCAGAAGGCGAGTTCCGCCATGCCTGCACCGGCGGCGATCGATGCGCGCTCGGCCATCACGCCCTCCATCGGCTCGACCAGCGTGCACTGGCTGGTGATGGGGATGCAGAAATCGAGCTGGCGGAAGGCGCGGGCGAAAGGCCGGCCGCGCGCGATGCGATCCAGCAGCAGCCGCATCGCCCGGGCGCCGGCCTGCTTCATGTCCACGTGCGGATAGGTGCGATAGGGCACGATGGCATCGGCCGTCTCCACCATCAGGCTGGTGAGGTTGGCGTGGGGGTCGAGGCTGATCGTGATCGGCACGCCGGTTGCCACCGCATGCACCCGGCGCAGCAACTCGCCCTCCGCATCGGGGAAGCTCTCGGCCAGCGCCGCGCCGTGCAGGTCGAGATAGATGCCGTCGAGCGGGCCGGCATCGAGGGCGGCGGAGAGTTCGGCGCAGATCAGCGCGGCGATGCGCTCGAAGGCTTCGTCCTGCACCGGGCCGGCGGGGCTTGCTGCCCCCCAGGCGAGCGGCACCAGCTCCACGCCCGCGCGCTCGCCCGTCGCCATCGCCCCGGCGATCGCGCCCGCCGTGCCGCGCAGCGTGGGCAGCAGGGCCGCGCCACGCACAAGCGGCGGCTGGCTGCCGGGCGTGACGAAATCGGCATAGGTGGTGGGGCGCGGAGCGAACGAATGGCTTTCGTGCAGGAAGCCGCCGACGGCGATGCGCATGAATGATCCTTCTCTCTCGCAGGAATCACGCAGCATGGCCCTTCGCGCGAGGCCGGGCCAGATGGACAAGCACGCGGCATCGTCTCTACTCTCACGGCGGCGTGAAGCGTGCGGGCTGGGAGTGGGGATGAAGGCGTTCTGGGATTCGGTGCAGATGGCGCATGCGCCGATCTTCTTCCTCCAGCGTGGCCAGGTGCGGCGGCATTTCGAGGTGCCGGCACGGGCCGAATCGCTGCTGGAGGGGTGCCGAGCGATGGGGCTCGACATCACCGCCCCGCCATCCGCGGGCGATGCCGCGTTGCAGACGATCCATCCGCCGGCCTATCTCGATTTCCTCGCGCGCGGGCCGCAGGAATGGGCCGCGCTGGGTGATGCGGGGCCGGAGATGGTGCCGAACCTCCATCCGGCGCCGGAGATGCTGGCGAACGGCGCGCGGCCCTCGGCGACGATCGTGGGGCAGGTCGGCTGGTTCACCGCAGACACCTCCTGCCCGATCACCGCGGACACCTGGCCGGCGGCGAAAGCGGCCGCCGCCGGGGCCATCGCGGCGGCGGACGAGGCGGCGGCAGACCGCCATGCCTATGCGCTGGCCCGCCCGCCGGGCCACCATGCCTATGCGTCGCGGGCCGGGGGGCATTGCTACCTGAACAACGCAGCCATCGCGGCGGCGCGGCTGCGCGCAAAGGGTGCCGCACGCGTGGCGGTGCTGGACATCGACAGTCATCACGGCAACGGCACGCAGGGCATCTTCTGGCAGCGGCCGGATGTGCTGTTCGTCTCCGTGCACGGCGATCCGAATGGCTATTATCCGTGGTATGTCGGCCATGCGGAGGAACGCGGGGCCGGGCCGGGCCTGGGCTGCAACCTCAACCTGCCGCTGCCGCGCGGGGCCGAGGATGCGGACTGGCTCGCCGCGATCGGCACCGGGCTCGCCGCCATCCGCGCCTTCCGCGCCGATGCGCTGGTGCTGAGCCTGGGGTTCGACGCCTCGGAGCACGAACCGCTCGCTTTCCTGCGCGTGAGCGAGGATGGCTTCGCCCGCGCGGGGGCGGCGATCGGCGCGGCGGGGTTGCCCACCGCCATCTTGCAGGAAGGCGGCTATAACACCGATCTGCTGGGCCGGCTGCTGGAGCGTTTCCTGGCTGCCTTCGCCGGATGAGCCTGGCCCGAGTCCGCAGCTTCGCCCTCGCCGGGATCGAGGCGGTGCCGGTCGAGGTGCAGGTGCAGATCTCGGGTGGGCTGCCGGCATTCCTCGTGGTCGGCCTGCCCGACAAGGCGGTGGGCGAGGCACGGGAGCGGGTGCGCGCGGCGCTGACGGCGATGGGCCTGTCGCTGCCGCCCAAGCGGGTGCTGATCAACCTCGCCCCGGCCGACCTGTTGAAGGAAGGCAGCCATTTCGACCTGCCGATCGCGCTCGGCGTGCTCGCGGCGATGGATGTGCTCCCGCGTGAGGACCTCGGCCGCTTCGCGGCATTGGGTGAACTCTCGCTCGACGGCACGCTGAACGCGGTCTCCGGCGTGCTGCCGGCCGCGATGGGGGCTGCGAGCCGCGAACTGGGCCTGATCTGCCCGGCAAGCCAGGGCGGCGAGGCCGCCTGGGCCGGCGGGATCGAGGTGCTGGCCGCGCCCGATCTGCTCTCGATCATCAACCATTTCCGCGGCACCCAGGTGCTTTCCCCGCCCGATCTCGCCGGCGTGGCCCAGCCGCCGCCCGCACCCGATCTTGCCGAGGTGAAGGGCATGGAAACCGCGAAGCGCGCGGTGGAAATCGCCGCCGCTGGCAACCATAACCTCCTGCTCGTCGGCCCTCCGGGTGCCGGCAAATCCATGCTCGCCGCGCGGATGGCCGGGCTTCTGCCCGACCTGTCGCCGATGGAGGCGCTGGAGGTGAGCATGATCCATTCTGTCGCCGGCATGCTGGATGGCGGGCGGATGGTGATGCGCCCGCCCTATCGGGAGCCGCACCACTCCGCCTCCCAGGCCGCGCTCACCGGCGGCGGTCAGCGCGCGAAACCGGGGGAGGTCAGCCTCGCCCATCGCGGCGTGCTGTTCCTGGACGAACTGCCCGAGTTTCCCCGTCCGGCGCTGGAGGCGCTGCGCCAGCCGCTGGAGGCTGGGCGCACCACGGTGGCCCGGGCGATGGCGCACGTCACTTATCCGGCCCGTTTCCAGCTCGTCGCGGCGATGAACCCGTGCCGCTGCGGCCACCTGGGCGATGCCGCGCGCGAATGCGGCCGCGCCCCGCGCTGCGGAGAGGATTACCAGAACCGCATCAGCGGCCCCCTGCTCGACCGCATCGACCTGACCGTGAGCGTGCAGCCGGTGCCCCCGGCCGAGCTTTCCCGCGCACCCGCGGGCGAGACGAGTGCCGTGGTCGCCGCCCGCGTGGCCCACGCCCGCGGCACCCAGCGCGCCCGCTACGGAGAGGACGGGCCGGCCAGCAACGCGGAGGCGGAAGTCGGGGCGATCGAGATGGCCGCGGAGGCCCGCGCCCTGGCCGAGACCGCGGCGGAAAAGCTGCGCCTGTCCGCCCGCGGCTTCACCCGCGTGCTGCGCGTCGCCCGCACCAT
>DATKQI010000284.1:0-35564 GCA_035532755.1 Acetobacteraceae bacterium | reverse complement strand
TGGAAGACAGCCAAAGCTACCGACGCACCCAGCAGCGCGTAGCAATCCCCGGCTCCCGATCGGTCCACTCTCATTCATCCTGCTAATACAGGATCACCAACATGGCGGGCCGCGCCAGGTGGCCAGCCCGCAACGCTTACGGTCAGGCTAACAGCCGTCACGTTTATGGGCGGTCTCGACTTGCATGAAGCGACGACCGCTCTGTATGGAAGAAGACAGCGGACCGGCCGCGGTTCTGCGGAACGTCACCGTCTCCAGACCAAAGTCGACAGTATGGACTTGGTACCGGGTTTTCATCCAGGCATGGCACTGAACGTGCGTGCTACTGCTGATGTTTGGATCATTCCACCACCATTCGCGGCGGCTTCGGGCGCTCTGTGGCAATGGCGTCCCGATGATACGTTCGATGTCCGAAAATGAGAGCATGAGAGACCTAGCGCAGTTCGCCGCGAGATGACGTGCGAGCGGGTCGTATTTGGCCATAAGGCAACCTCCCCTTCGGGAATCGTGCTTATGACCGGGGGCGGCGTGGGTTCGGTGGACCCGGCATCGAATGTCGCAGCCACGACGCGATTTTGATATTCCTATTCTGTTCTTGGTGGCTTAGCAGGCTGCTGAAAAAGCCCCTTCAAGACCGAAAATCCTGTGGCTGGGCGTCGAATTTCGATCTCCAGGGCCAGAATCACGCATTTTCGCTGTGTCCGAAAGCCCGTTTTAGGGCCTTCGGGCACACTGCGGACAGACTCATCCTGTCGCGACCAGCCGCGGCATCCGGACCAAGTTGTAAGCCGCGGCCTTGAACGTAAACATCCAGCCCACCCGGCCGAGCCCGCGGAACTTCGTCTGTGCCATGCCGCCGACTTCCTTGACCCAGCCGTTCGCCTCCTCGATCCGCTTGCGAATGACCTGGCTGATCCGGTAGCCGTCGTGGCGCGTCGTACGCCCGTCGATGTTCGATCCGCGGCGCGCCGTGATGTTCTGGGCCACGTGCGGGGTCACGCCCAGCTCCCGCGACGCGGCGACGAAGGCAGCGGTGTCGTAGTTCTTGTCGGCGCCCACCGTCTTCTTCCCCGAACCGGGCAGCGCGCCCAGCATCTCCAGCGCGGCCTCCGGCTCCGCCGTGCCGGTCGCCTGCGTCAGGCGCGCATCGACGATCAGGCCGTTGCGGTTCTCCATCAGAAGGTGCCCGGTGAACCCCAGCTTCGCCTCCTGCCCGCCGGACTTCTTCGCCAGCCGTGCGTCCGGGTCGGTGGTCGAGGCGTGCGTCTCGTTCGACCGCTTCTCGCCCTTGAAGTTGCGCTCGCCGTTGCGGCCGGGCGCGGGCGGCTCGTCGCGCCCGTCCTTGCGGCGGAAGCTCTTCATGCTCGCCCATGCCTGTATAAGGGTACCATCCACCGAGAAGTGCTCGTCTGACAAAAGTCCCTTGACTTGCGGTAGGTCCAGCACGGCCGACATGAACGCCGCCGCGATGTCGCCCTCTAGCAGCCGGTCGCGGTTCTTGCTGAAAACCGTCGGCACCCAGACCGGGTCGTCCACCGACAGGCCGACGAACCAGCGGAACAGCAGGTTGTAGTTCAGTTGCTCCATCAACTGCCGCTCGGAGCGGACCGTGTAGAATGCTTGCAGCAGCAGGGCGCGCAGCAGTTGCTCGGGCGGGATTGAGGGACGGCCGTTCTCCGAGTAGAGCGCGGCGAACTGGTCGTCGAGGGAGGCGAGCGCTTGGTCGGCCAGCGTGCGGATCACCCGCAACGGGTGGGTCTTGGGGATCCGGCTCTCCGGCCGCACGTAGCTGAAAAGTCCGTCGTGTCGCTGGTTAAAACCGCGCATTCTGCCTGCCCCGGAGGTGTCGATCCGATGTGCTATCGAATCCGATACGCCCGCGTCGGTGCAAGGGGTTTTTCAGCAGCCTGTTAGGGTGGGGACCATGCCGCGCCGCCCCCGCCGCAACGAGCCGCAACAGAGCGTGCTGCCCTGGCCGGGCAGCGACGAAGTCTGCCCGCGCTGCCACGGCCTGCGGCAGGTCTATCACCGGGCCGCGCCGAACGGCGTCGAGATCCTCGGTGGCAAGCGCATGGCATGCCCGGTCTGCCAGGGTGTCGGCACTGTCCGGACGCCAGGCGGCGGCCAGCCGCTCCTATCGGCCACGCCCGCACCGGGGTGAGGGCTGGAGGCGTGCGCGGCGCCGGGGGCAGACTCAATCGCTGGTGATTTGTTGGGCCGGGCAGCGATGAGCGGCCGCCATCGCAATGGGCCCGCCGGCGGCGTCAGCGGCTCACGAGCGTGTCGGCGTCGATGGGCTCAGGCGTCGCTACGCCCTCGACATCCGCCCGTCGCAGATGGACCGGTGTGAAAGCGCCCTCCTGGGTCAGGGCAATCGTCCCTTCCCGCGCCAGTTCCAGGCCGGCGAGCAGCGTGCTGGCCCAGGCCGAACGCCGGCGCACAGAGGCGTGGGCCGATATCTGTTGTTCCGCCTCTGCCGCCGGCAGAAACGCTTCCAGCGCAGCTCCATCCGGCAGGGCGTCGAGCAGGGCGAGGATGCGCTGCCGGGCTTCCGGCGGGCGGTGCAGATCCTGCCATGGCGGGCGGTAGACGACGCTGGTGTCCGCATCCCGCGCCCCGTCATCGAACAGCGCCACCGAGGCCCACAGGAAACTCACCACGTCGACCTGAGGGGCGGTGGCCGGACCGGTCCCGAGCCATTCCGGCGCGCCGCGGGCAAACAGCTCCTGGCCGAGCTGCGGCCGTGCGTCGAGCCACGCGGCCAACCCCTGCGCCGCGCGCAGCGCCAGCAGGCGCTCGCGCAACTGCGCCGCGTCCGCCGCGGCCTCCCCCTGGGCCGGTGCGTCCGGCGGCAGCAACAGCCGCGAGCGCAGCCAGACAAGCCAGGCCGCCATTACCAGCCAGTCGCCCTTGTGCGCCAGCGGGACGCCGCGCCCGGCGGCCGAGAACGCCGTCGTGAGCTGGTCCAGCAGCGCCGCCAGCGAAATTTCCCGCAGATCGATGTCCTGGGCGCGCGCCAGCGCCAGCAAGTGCGCCAGCGGCCCGGCGAACCCGGCCAGGTCGAGCTGGGGACTTGTCTCCGGGCTCCCCTCCCCTGCCCCATCGCGGTCCGGTCCGGTGTCCGAGACGATCGGGTCCGCCGCCATCCGGCCGCTCAGTCCGCCGGCCGCGGCAGCAGGGCAAACCGCAGCGCCGGGAAGCGGGCGGCCAGCGTGGCGATCGCCCGGTGCGGGGTCTCGCCGGCGGTGAAGAAACCATATCCCACAGCCGCATGCCCGCGCGGCAGCCGCCGTCCGGCGGTCGCGCCAGTGCGAAGAATGACCTGGCGCAGCCGGTCGGTGACGCCCCAGCTCTCGCGCAGCCAGGCCAGGGCGTCCGGATGGGTCGCGCCGAGGGCGAGGATATCCGCGGGCACCGGCAGCAGCGCGTGCAGATCGAATGGACAGTCTTTCGCGTGGCCGACCCGGGCGGCGGCGCGCGCCTGGTGCGCTTCCACCAACATGCGGAATTGCCGCGCCAGGATGTGGCAGCCGTCGATCGACAGGCCGCGCTGCGCCGCCGGTACGGTCGCGGCGCGATGGAAGACATCTTCCTCGAAGCGGTCGCCGTCGAACCGCCAGGGGATGTCTCCTGCGCCCCGCGCCGCCGCGGCAAATTCTTGCAGGGTCTCCGCCGGGCCGCTGACCGTCAGGTGGTGATACAGCCACACCGGCTTTTCCCCGGTGGCGGCGCGCGCCGTAGCGGGCCGCCGCCCGCGGGGCCGCACCGACCCCGGCGGCGCTGGCGGCGCGGGATCGATGGCTGCGCCACGCGCCGTGGTCGCACCACCTGGCAAACCATCGTCCCAGGGGGTGCGATAGACCGTGCCATCGACCGGCGGGTGATCGACCGGGGCGCGGTCGACTGCCGCCGGCCCGGGCGCGGGCGCGGTTTCGGTCTCCGTCTCTCCGGGGGGGATGGGCATGGACAAGAGAATCAAAGGTCGAGCAGGCCGGCGGGGCTTTCGCTGACCAGGCCGGCGCGCTGGACGTAGCCGCGCATGGTGCGCAGGTCGCGATGGCGGGTATGGCGCATGATGTCCGCGTCGCGCACGCCTTGGGCATAGGCTTCGGTGATGAAGCCGACGCGCAGCGCGTGCGCCGAGAGCCGTTCGACGTTGTCGGGCGAGATGCCGGCCATGTGGCACCGCCGGGCAAGGATCCGGCGCACCGCATCCGGGTGCAGCGCGGCATCGCCGATGGTTCCGGCGGCGCTGATTTTCCGGAACAGCGGCCCGGCCTTGCGGCGGGCGACGGCCTGCCAGGCGTCGAAGGCGTGCACCGGGCAGGTTTCCGGGTGGTTGCCGCGGGGGAGGCCGATCTCGGCCCCCTGCCCGGCGGCGTCGGTCTTGCTGCGCGGAATGCGCAGCCTGAGCCCGCCGGCGACCGCGGAAACGTCCTCCACCCGGAGTGCGACAAGCTCGGAGCGGCGCAGCGCGCCGGCGAAGCCGAACACCAGCAGCAGCCGGTCGCGGCGGCCACGCGCGGAATTGTCGCAGGTGGCGACGAGCTGGCGCAGCAGGGCAAGGGTCAGCGCCGCGGCTTTCCGCGGCGGCCGTCCGTGCGTGCGCAGAAGACCCTGCAGCGGGCCCTGGATGTCGCGATGCGCCGGGTTCCAGGGCAGATCATTGAACCGGTGCATTTTGCCGAGCGCGGCGAGGCGGCGGCGGATGGTGGCCGGGGCGTGGGTTGCGGCGAGGGAGGCGAGGTAGGCGCCGACGGTGGCCGGCGCGGCCGGCACGGGCAGGAACCCATGGGCAGCGCACCACCGGGAAAAATGCTGCCAGTCGGCCTTGTAGGCGCGCAGCGTGTTGGGTGCGGTGGCGGCGCGGGCGAGGGTTTGGGCGTGGGCGAGCGCGGCGGTACCGGTTTCCGTCGGCACCGGCGCGACGGCGCGGTCGGCCAGAGCGGCACCGGCCAGAGCGGACCCGGCCGGCGCGGCACCGGCCGGCGCGGACCCGGCGGGGACGATATCGCCCTGTGGCAGGGCGGCGGGAGGGGGCGTTGGTGCGGCCATGGCGCGGAGGATGGCGGCGGTGGGCGGGGACAGGCAAGCGGATAATGCTGTCAGGCGCGATAAGCGGGTTTATCGCGCCTGAGGGGCCGCAAGTGTCTGGTGCGCCGGGCTTTCCGGGCCCGCCGGCGGGATTCCGGGGGCCGATGGCGTCACGAAGAGCGCGCTATTCCGTTCCGACCGCCCCGGCGCCCAACCAGAGGTCCGCCACGGTCGCCATCGCAGCGGCAAAGTCCGGCGTCTCGCCATACACCATCGCGGCCACAAAGCGGCCGTAGCGCGCGCGATACAGCGGATCGGTGCGCAGGGCCGCCACAGCCTTCAGCGTCTCGCCGGCGATGTCGGCGGCATAGGCCGGATGTTGCCGGGCGAACTGCTCGGCATCGGCCGCGGCGATCACCCGCGCCAGGGCCGCGACGGCGGCAAAGTCCAGGTGTCCGCGCATCATGTGCAGGTCATAGATGTGCCGCACGAGCGTCGGGTCCGAGTCGCGGCTGGCACCGGCCAGGTCCATGGCCGTGCGGCGCGTGAGCGAGACCAGCTTTTCCGCCGCGGTTTCCGTGACGCTGACGCAGGCCAGTCCCGGCACCTCCGGATCGCGGCGGTTGGCCTCGGCCACGAACGAGCTGACCGGCACCGTCACCGCCGCCTGGCGCAGCGTGGCGTAGGTCGTCTCGATCTGAATCGTCGGCCGCAACCCCTCCCCGGCCCCGGTTTCGCTGGCGTATGGCAGGTGCCAGACGGCATAGCGACCCTCGTCACGCGCCCACGTCACCGACTTGTCCGTCCGGTCGAAGGGGAAGCCTGCATCGAGCAGGGCCTGCGAGATGCGCTCGCGCAACTGGTCGAGTTGGCGGCGAAGGGCGCTGCGGCTCACCCGTGCCGATGCCTGCGCTACGACCTTGAAATCCACGTCCTCCGACATGCGCCGGACGATGCGGTGCGCCCGCGCCAGCGCGGTGCCGCCGCCGAACACCAGGCGGAAGGGTGCGGCATCGATCGCGGCCAGCACCTTAATGGCCCGCACGACGTGGAAATCCTTGGCAACCAGGGCGCTGCCGGGCAGCCCAAAAAAATCGGCGACGGCCCTCAGATTGTCCGGCAGCTCATCGCTCAATCGTCAGCTCCATGCCTTTATAGCCAAGCTTGCGGCTGAAGCGGCTGCCGCGCAGGCGTACGCGCGGCGTCATCGGCACCTGCGTGGACCGGCCTTCGTTGTAGGCGCGCTCGGCATCGGTCGGCTCCCAGCGAACCCTGAGCTTGTCCAGCACCTCGCGCGATGCCGAGCCGAAGCCGTCCCCGGCGAGCATAGGCTGATGCGTGATGGGCGAGATCTCGGCGCGGGCATAAGCGCCGTAGCCGAGCCGGATCAGCTTGCCTTTCGATGTCAACTCCCGGAGCGCGCGCAGCACCTGACGCTCGCCGCCGAGATCGAGGAACTCGCGGGTCAGGAACGCGTCATCGCGGCGCTTCGCTATTCGCGTCTCGATCCGCTGCCGCAGGGTCATCCGCCTTCCAGGCATAGTCAAACACTCTGCAAAAATCTGACTCGGACTGTATGCAAAAACATGACATATTTCAAGGGAATTACCGCTGCCAAAAGGTTCTAAGCCAAGCGTCCTCGCGTTGCGAGTCCGGCTCTGGTTGGGTGAAGGCACCCTCCCCCGAGCCCTGTCACTCGTCCGCTTCCCCTTCTTGCCCCTGCCCTCCCCCGAGCGGCGGCAAGTGACAGATCGGCCCTTCGGAGTGACGATCCTTCTCGTAGGAAGAAAGAAAGAAAGAGAGAAAGTACTCATATGGTCGCCACACCTAGTGGCCCTCCGCCGCGCTCAGGCGTGTCAACCGGGAGCTGTGCAGCCCACCCTCCTTCGAGCTGCGGCAAGGATCACTGCTCCGCCGGCGCTTGCAATGCCGCTAAGCGTTACCGCGAGCAAAGCCTGTTGCCTTCCTCGGCGCCGCAGTCCGGCAGTAAGGCTTGGCCGCGGCAGGGATTCCAACGCTACACCCCGCCAGGGGCCGCCGGCCTCTGCGGCCCATCAGGTTTTATAGAATTCATGAAAGGGAGAAAGTGCGAATTCCGGAAACTTACCATCCAGAACGTGGGGTAGGGAGGCCCGCCCGGTTGTATTCGGCGGGCTGGGCGCATCCAGCCCAAATGGTGAGAAAGAGAGAATTCCCGCTTTCTCCTAAAAGGCGAGAATTCTCGCTTTCATGAAAACGCGAATTCAGCCAATATCGCTTTCATGAAAACTATCGTTGTCGCGAATCAAAAGGGCGGCTCGGGCAAATCGACCATCACCGTGCACCTGGCCGCCGCGGCCGAGGCCGCCGGCGATGGGCCGGTCGTGCTCTCCGACACAGATCCACAGGGCACTGCTGCCGACTGGTTCAACCAGCGCAAAAAGGGCGGTCTCGATACGCCGCGCTATTCGGCGCTCTCGCTGGACGACCTCGCAGGCCGGGTCCGGGCGCTCGATGAGGCCGGCGCCGCCTATCTCTTCATCGACACCGCGCCCTCGATCGGCGCCGTCAACGCCGATCTCTTCGCGTTCGCCGATATGATCCTGATCCCGCTCAATCCCACTCCGGCCGATCTACGCGCACTGGTGAAGGGCCTGCCACTCATCAAGCAGTCTGGGCGGCCGTTCAACTTCATCCTGGCTCGTGTCCGGCCCAACCTGCGGAACAACGACGGCACGGCCATCGCGCTTCAGGCCCTCGGTCTAGTCCTCAACACCCGCATGCACGAGCGGGTCATCTATGCCGAGACCTTCGCGCACGGAAAAACCACTCTGGAAATCGACCCCAAGGGCATGGCGAGCCGGGAATTGCTGGCGCTGTGGGGTGACGTTAAAGAAAAGGTGGGAAAGTAAGAATTCATGAAAGAGAGAATTACACTATGAGTAAGCGACCTTCGGTCGATCTTGCCGCGCTGACGTCCGAGGCCGCCACGCCCATGACGGAAGCTGCGCAGCGCGTGCCGCGACCGACGCCGGCAAGCGTGCCCGCCATGGCCTTGGTCCCAGCGTCGACAAAGATCAGCCGCGCGGCCGAGCCTGAGCCACCCACTCGTACCGCCAACCTTCAGGCGCTTGCCTTCAAGGTCTCGCCCGCTTTCCGCAAGCGGTTCCGCCAGCGCGCGGCTGATGCCGATCTTAAGCTCAACGAGCTACTGTTCGAGGCGCTCGACGCCTGGGAAGCCCAGCGAGGCCTCAAGCGATAGAATTCGCGCTTTCATGAATTCTCGCTTTCGCACTTTCTGACCGCGCCTGCGCGATAACGCCGAGTCGGAAGGACAGGGAGGGCGGGTGGCCCCTTTTTCGAGCGTATGAGCGGAATTTCCACATCTGGTTTTGTGAGGAAAGCTAAGTTTTTCACAGACTAAGCGCGACTCGGGCGCAAGAAATTGTGGACAACTGAGTTTTTCGGCCAGAGACTATGCCTTCCTAGTAATCGAGTCGGGCTGCCTATGCCGAAGCCGAACCGTTCCACGCCGCATACCCGGGCTTTCCGCCAGCGTTTACGAGCGGCGGGTGGCGAAGAGGTACTGTTTCAGTTGCCGCGTGAGACGGTGGCGATGCTCGACGCGCTCAAGGAACGCCAGGGTCTGCGCAACCGCAGCCAGGCGCTATTGCAACTGATCGAGAAAGGGGCAGCCGCCCAGCAGACTACCTGAAATGCGAAAGTCCGCCTTGCCGGGCGGGCTTTCGCGCAACTCTCGCGACGAGCTTGCTGGCTACGTCAAAGGGGCATCGACACCCCCAACGTAGCCATCAGCCGCCTCATCATCAAGCGGAAATTGCCGTTTCCGCTCGGGGGAGAGGCTTGCCCGTCGCGATCCACCCAAACGGAGGATCACGATGACGATGGAAAGCGCCCGAGGGGCGCGCGGGGAAGGCTTTGCCGGCACCCCGACCGGCTTCCGACGGCTGACACCGAGCCTGCTCAGGGCCGACCGCACGGCCGCGAGCTTCGATGGACTGCCAGACGGCGTGACGGTGCCCGGGCAGTTGCTGGCGGCATTCAAGGCGGCGGCGCCGCGACTCGGACTGTCGCCGCGCCTGGTGCATGCGGTGGACTGGCTGTTCCGCTTCACCCAGCCGCAGGACTGGGGGAGGGGAGGGCGGCCGATCGTCTGGCCGTCGGCCTCGATGCAGCAGGACTCGCTCGGCCTTTCGGCCACCCAGACCAAGGCGCTGAACCGGGCGCTGATCGAGGCCGGGGTGGTGACCATGAAGGACAGCCCGAACGGCAAGCGCTACGGCGTGCGCGACCGGACGGGGCAGATCAGTGAGGCCTATGGCTTCGATCTTTCCCCCATTGCCGCGCGGCACCCGGAGTTCGTGCGGCTGGCGGAGTTGGCGCGGGCGGAGCGGGCGGAGATGGGTCGGCTGCGCCGGCGGGCGACGATCGCGCGGAAGGGCATCGCCCAGATCCTGGAGACCGCGGCCGAATACGGCCTGGGGAGCGAGGACTGGGCCGGCTTGGCGCGTGAGACCCGCATGTTGGCCCAGGCGCTGAAGAAGGTGGACCGGCCGGAGGAAATGGCCCTCGGCGTGGAGAGCCTGGAGCGGCGGCAGTGTGCGGCGCGCGAGCGCCTGGAAACTCTGCTGTCTCAAGCGACGGGGGAGCTTTCCAAGCAGGCTGATTCCGACCCCTTGGGGCCGGAAAGCCGGCCCCACCAAGATACCTACAAAGCAACCCTGAATCCAAACTTGGATACGGTAATTGCCAACAGAGAACGTAGCTCGGGGTCGGGCGAGCCGGTGCCCGGACTGGCAGCGCTGGAGCAGCCAGCAAGTCCGCAGGCAGCCAAGCCGGCGCCGCCAGTCCGGGTCGAAGGGACGGTGCTGCGGCTTTCGACGGAGGAGCTGGTGCGGCTGGCACCGCGGCTGCGGCCGTATCTGACCACCCCGACCCCGACCTGGCCGGTCGTGGTGGACGCGGCGGACTGGCTGCGCGGTGAACTCGGGGTGTCGAAATCCCTCTGGGGCGAGGCCTGCCTGGCCATGGGCCGCGAGGAGGCGGCAATCGCGGTCGCAATCGTCTCGGCCAAGCCTTCGGGTCATTTCCGGTCGTCGCCGGGCGGGTATTTCCACGGGATGGTGGCGAAGGCGAAAGCGGGGGATCTGAACCTGGCACGGACGATCTGGGGCTTGCGCAGCCGCGAGCGGCGGGCCGGGGGAGGGGAGGGTCACTTACCGCGGCGGGCGCACTGATGACCGCCGATCGTTCCCCCGGTCCCGGCCGGCTATGACGTGGTGAAAGCGCGCCAGGCGGCGCGGCCGGTGGCCTCGCGAACGACGCCGGCGGCGACCAGTTGCAGGAGCAGCTTTGAGCGCAGCCTGCGGCGTGATCGACAGGCTGCCGGCAAGCGTTGCCGCGGTGACGACGGGGGGGAGGTCCACGTGATCCACGGCACCGGGGAGGTGCGCGCGGCGGCACGGCCGACTGAAGCGGCCCCGACGATTGGCATGGTTGATCCGGATCAGAAGGCCGGCTCTCGCGGCTCGCCGATACCGAGGACGACAGCCATGCGCCCGGTGATCGCTTCCAACGTGACCGGGTCGAGATGACCGATGATCTCACCCATATGCTCGGCCCGGATGGTTTGCGGCCAATCGACCATGACGAATGACGGTTGTTGCAGGCCATTTTCGGAAGTTGGCGCGACCGGCAGGCGGAGGGCCGGTTCGGCATGCGCCGCGGTGGTAAAGGCGACCACCGTGGCATACGGCAGCCGAGCCAGAGAATTGGAACGCAGCACCACGGCGGGCCGAGCCTTGTCGCCGGGCAGGCGCACCAGGACGACCATGCCGCGCCGCAGCCGGCCCGGCTCTACTGCCATCCCGCGGTGTACTTGAAGGCGTCCGCCAACCCTGCCGCGGCGTCAGCGTCAGCTTCGACGGGCGGGAGATCGGTGAGTTCGCGGCATGCGGCGTCCAGGCGAGCCCGGTAGGCAGGATCACGGATGTCCGGAAGCCAGATTGTCGCTGCTCGGAGCCCCTTGGCGCGCTGGCGATCGCGGAACCTGGCGGCACGGACGAGGGCTGTGTCGGTATCGGCCATGCCGTTATAGGTAACGCTCCGGCCCAGGCTGTCAAGTCGACGGCGTGGCCCATCGGCCGTCGCATTAACCAACGGCGAGATCGGTGCTTGCTGCCTCGCTTCGGGCGGATCATTCTTTCAGCCTGTTTCCGGAAACGCTGTCCCGCGTTGTTTCCGGAAACGACTCGCGATGAGATGCCTCATTATGTTTCTGGAAACAGCAATCAAGCCACATCCCGAGTCCGGCGCCATCGCGCGCATGCTGGTCTGATCCGGGTGGAGGTGGAAGTCCCCACGGCGGAGGATGCGCATGCGGTGCGCCGATTCGCACAAGCGCGCCGACGGGTCGCGGCGAGCGCGACGGTTCACGAGACGACGGCGGAACCCGCGGCGAAGGGATGGATGCCCCCTTGGCAGATCTGGACGACACCCGGCGGGACATCGCCACCCGGTTCAGCCAGGCGCTCAGTCGGGCGATCGATCCGGACATGCTGGCGCGCGGCCGGCGCGTCGCGCTCAATTTCGCCGATGCAGTGGCCCGGCGCGTCAGAGATGCGGCGCTTCGGGACGAAGGCCGCGACTGATGACCGAGGCGTGACCGCGGGTTGGACGACCAGCGCCGGGACGGCTGCTGGACCTTCGCGGATCATCCGTGCCCGAGGCCGGCGAGGAGGAACCCGCTGAGTCCGGCCAAGCCGATGGCGCCCAGGCTGCCGAGGGTCCACGCAATCCGGGCGGCGGTCCGGCTGGCCCGCTCCGCCCGAGCGGTTTCCTGGTGCAGCTCGGCCAGCATCGTGCTCGTTGCCTCCCGCACGGCCTCTCGGAATTGCTCGACCACAAACGCGGCGCCCTGGTTGATGATGGTCTCCGCGGTTCGCTTGGCGGCGTCGATCGTCTGGGTGGAGGTGGCGGAAATCCGGTCGGCCGCGGCCTTGTTCAGGCCCTCGATGGCCTTCACCGTGTCGGCCAGGGAGAGTTCGCAGATGGTGGCCACTTCCAGCACCGGGTCGCTTTCGTGGACGACGATGCCCTGCTTGCGAAGCGACTCGCGGAGCTTGGCAGGGTCCATCAGATCACTCGCCCGATCTCCGGCCAGACCGCCTCGCGGTACTTGAACAGCCGCGACTTCTGGACCCGCAGGATGGTGGTGTTCTCGCGCGCCAGCGCCTGATCGAAGGTCAGGCGCCTGGCGATCATGTCGCGCAGGTCGGTGCTGGCTTCCTCGCTGACCATGGGCAGGTGCACCAGGGCGAAGATCCGGTCCTTGCCGCCGGCATAGACCGGCAGTTCCTCGAACGATTTGCCCTGGGTGTTGACGATCGGGCCGAAGAATTCGTTGAGCCAGACCACGAGGCGGACGCTCGGGGGAAAATCCTCCATCAGCGCGGCCAGCCCCTTCACGGTGTCCAGCATCGCCGGGCCGCCGGTGATGACGGTGTGCAGGACGGGCTGGCGGCCGTCGTCCAGCATCATGCCGACAACATCGTTTTCCAGCAGGTATTGGCTCATGGGGACGAAGCTGGCGGCGCCGTTGTCCACCACGAAGTGCGCGTCCTCGCTCAGCAGGCGCTCGATGAACCGGTCCAGCGCCTTGGTGTCCACCTTCTTGCCTTCGAAGATGGAGACCCGTTCGGGTTCCATGACGGAAAGGCCGGAGAAGGAGGCGTTCACCGGGTCGGTATCGACGCAGATCAGCGGCTCGCCCCTGGCGGCGATGGCCTGGGCGAGAAGGAGGCTGACGAAGGTCTTGCCGACGCCGCCCTTACCCTGAAGGACGAAGTGGAGCTTGCGGGGTTCAGTCTTCGCCGAGGAGGCGGCGGCGGTCGTCCGGGCGCTCGATCGGGTCGTGGTTGAAGCTTCGGCGGGCGGGCTGGTGTCCGGCATGCAGGGTTCCTTTGGGATCGGCTGGGGGAACGGGAGCGGGCAGGGGAGGGGGCGCCGGCGTTGATCCGCGGTCCGTTGTGCGGGTGTGATCGCTGCGGCGGATGTGCTGATCGACGTAGCGCGCGAACTGGGCGTAGGAGATGCCGAGCTTGCCGGCCCGCCTGGCGTAGATCGCCGTCAGGGGCCAGCCGGCATCGAGGTCGGCGGCGATGTCGGCGCGCTGGGCCAGGAATGCGACTCGGCCGAGTCCCTTGATGCGTTTCGGCGGGGCAGGCGCGCTCATCCGAGGCTCCGGCAGGTGGATGGGCGGCGATGCCCGTACATTGGATTTATCTAATCACGCCTGCACCGTGTCAATGCGAATATATGCGCCGATGCGCGATCATGCGCGCGGGTATGCGAAGGTGCGCGAACATGTGCGAAGGTATGCGCACAGCGTTCCGTTCGCACAACTACGCAGGTAATTGCATGGAGTTTTATGGCAGGATAGGCGTTGTTGGCCAACAACGCGGGCCTTACGCGCCTGCGGCTCGACGGTGAAAAGGTCAAGAAACGCCATGAAGGAAAGAGAGCCGCGCGACCGGCAGCGTCATCTCAAGGTGGTGGTATCGGCGAGCGAGCGCGCGCGAATCGAGGAGCGCGCCAAGGCGGCCGGCATGTCCGTCTCCGCTTACTTACGGACCGCGGGCCTGGGACATCCGATCAAGTCCGTGCTCGACCATGCAGCGGTGACGGACCTCTGCAAGGTCAACGGCGACCAGGGGCGGCTGGGCGGGCTGCTGAAGCTGTGGCTGGTGGACCGGCCGGGCCGTGGTGCATCGGAGGCGGAGGTGCGGCGCCTGCTGGACCGTATCGGCGACCTGCAAGGCCGCCTGGCCGAGGTGGTGGGCCGGGTGTGATCGCCAAGCGGATCATGGCGCCGAAGGGCGGTGCCGGCTTCGGCCGACTGGGCGCCTACGTCCTGAATGCGCGGGCGGAGGTGGACCCGGGAAGCTGGACGCGGCTCAACGCCTACATCCTCGATACCGGCCATGCCGGAGAAAAGGTCGCATGGGCGCGGGTGACCAACTGCCAGACCGACGATCCGGGTTGGGCGGTAAAGGAGATCCTCTCGACCCAGGCGCGCAATACGCGGAGCCGATCGGACAAGAGCTACCACCTGGTGGTCAGCTTCCCCGAAGGCGAGAAGCCGAGCCGGACCCAGATGGAGGACATCGAGGACCGGCTGTGCGAGGCGATCGGGTTCGAGGCACACCAGCGCGTATCGGCGGTGCACCAGAACACGGACAACTGGCACCTGCATGTTGCGATCAACAAGGTGCATCCGACGACGTTCCGGAACCTGATGCCGGTCCGCGACCACTACCGATTGCAGGCGGCGTGCGCCGAACTGGAAGTCCGCCACGGGCTGACGCGGGAGCCGCACACGGTCGATCCGCGGCAGGAACGCGATCGCCAACACCGCGGCGCACGCGGGCGCGCGGCTGACTTCGAGGCTCAGCACGGCGGGCAATCGTTTGCGGCGTGGGTGCAGGAACACGCGGCTGCGGCGCTGCTTGCCGCCCGCGCCAGCGGCAAGGGGTGGCCCGAACTGCATCGCGTCGCAGCCAGCCATAACCTGGCGTTCAAACCGCGGGGCGCCGGGCTGGTAATCGGCGACCGTGGGGACGCACGATTGCACGTGAAGGCCTCTGCCGTGGACCGCGGTCTTTCCATGGCGGCGCTGACGAGCGCATTGGGCCCGTTTCAGCCAGCAGCACACGGTGCAACCACGGCGCCGGCACAGACGAGCTACGTCAAGCCCGGCCGGACCGGGCCGCTGTACGAAGCCTTCCAGCGCGAGCGTGCAGCGGCGATCGCCACGCGCGAGGCAGCGATTCGGGCGCTCCGTGACCGCCATGCCGCCTATGACCGCCAGCTCCGGACCTATCACCGCGACCGCCTGCGACAGGAGCGGCTCAGCGGCCTGCGCGGCATCCTTCGCCGCGACAGCTTTCGTCATATCGCCGAGCAGCGGCGCCGCGATCACGCCGACCGGAAAGCACGGGAGGCCGAGGAACGGCGCCGGGTCCGGGCGGAGCACCACGTTCCGACCTGGCAGGGTTTCCTCGAAGTGGAGGCGGCGCGGGGCAACGAGGCGGCACTGCGCACGTTGCGTGCGCGCCAGCAGCAGCGGGTCCGGCTTGAAGCGGCCCTGTTTGCCGCGGCCGATGCGGGCGAGGCCCGCCACATCGTTTACCAGCACCTGCGGCCGGCGATCCGGCGCGACGGGCGGGTGATCTATCGCGTGGCCGACGGCGGGCTGGTGTCCGACGAGGCGCAGCACGTGCGCGTCAACCAGGTGACGGCAGGCGCCGCCTACCTGGCGCTGACCCTGGCAGCGGACCGATTCGGTAACCGGCCATTGCAGGTCCACGGGACGGAGGATTTCCGGCAACAGGTGGCGCAACTCGCCGGCGCCAAGGGGCTGGTCGTCACCTTCGCCGATGCGGGTTTGGAACGGCAGCGCCGGGCGATGGCGACCACGCGCACGAATGCGATTGACCGGGGCGCGGAAAGGGATTAGGCGGCATTAGATAAATCTAATATCACCGAGTCCCGGACTCCCGCCGATGAAAGACAGGGCGAATCCCGCGTCCCGACTACGGAATCGTTTGCTTGGCACTGCGGCCATACTCACCGGAGTCGTGGCGTTGAGCAGTGCCGCGACACAGTTCGTCGCCTGGCGCCTACACTACCACCCCGCGCTCGGAACGCCGTGGCTTCGCCATCTCTATGCGCCGTGGTCCTGGATCACATGGATGCGAGCGCCATGGGCATCGCACGCAAAGGCAACGTTCCGGCTGGTGGATGCAGGCTTGCTGGCCGTCACCAGCCTTGGCGTCGCCATTGGATTGGTCAGTGCCAGCAACCGGCGCCGCAAGCCGGTGCGCCATGAGGGGGTGCACGGCACCGCGCGCTTCATGTCGGAGCGGGAGATCAGGCAGTCTGGCCTGCTGTCCGGGCCGGGGAAAAAATCCGCCGGCGTCTATGTCGGCGGCTGGACGGACAAGAACGGAGACGTGCACTATCTGCGGCACGACGGGCCGGAACATTGCATCGTCATCGCGCCGACGCGCAGCGGCAAGGGTGTTGGCAATATCCTGCCCACGCTGCTGTCATGGCCGGCGAGCTGCCTGATCTATGACGAGAAGGGCGAACTCTGGCAGCTCACGGCGGGCTGGCGCGCGCAGCACGGCGGCAACGCCGCCATCCGCTGGGAACCAGGCGCCGTCGCCGGCAGCGCCGGCTTCAATTTCCTCGAAGAAGTGCGGCTCGGCACACCGCACGAGGTCGCCGACGCACAGAACATCGCGCAGATGATCTGCGACCCGAACGGCGAGGGGATTGAGGGCAAAGATCACTGGGGCAAGACCAGCTTCGACCTGTTGGCCGCGGTGATCCTGCACGTGATGTACAAGCTCCGGAAACGCGGCGAGACCGCCAGCTTGGCAGATGTCGCCTACGCGCTGTCCGATCCCGAAGAAAAATCCGATGCGCTGTGGGAAGAGATGCGGACCAACCAGCACTTGCCGAGCGGCAAGCATGCGGTGGTCGCCGCGGCCGGCCGCGACCAGCTCGACCGCCCGGAGCGGGAACGGGGCAGCGTCCTGTCCAGTGCCAAGACCTACCTGACCCTGGTCAAGGACCCGATCATCGCCGCCAGCACGGGGCGCAGCGATTTCCGCATCATGGATCTGATGGACCACGAGCGGCCGGTGTCGCTCTACATCGTCACGCGTGGCGGGGACAAAGAGCGGCTGCGCCCGCTGGTGCGGCTGCTGCTGACCATGGCGATGCGGCAGCTCATGGGCGTGGAACTGAAATACCACGAGGGCCAGCCACTGCTGCCGCACCGGCACCGATTGCTGATGATGCTGGACGAGTTCCCGTCATTGGGACGGCTCCAGATCATCCAGGATGCACTGCCGAAATGCGCGGCCTACGGCATCAAGGCGTTCCTCGCCGCACAGAACCGCGAGCAGATGTTCGGGGCCTATGGGCCGCACCAGAGCATCACCGCCAACTGCCACATTCGCATCGTCTATGCGCCGAACGAGTGGGAATCGGCCGAGTGGATCAGCCGCATGGTGGGCAACACGACGATCGTGAAGGAGGACGTGACCGAGAGTGGCACGCGGCTGGGTCCGTTGAAGAACGTGTCGCGGACCTACCACGAGATCAGCCGGCCGCTGCTGACGCCGGACGAGATCATGGACCTGAAGAAGCCGCGGCGGGACGACGCCGGCCGCATCGTGGAAGCGGGCGAGATGGTCGTGTTCATGGCGGGCGAGCGGCCGATCTTCGGAACGCCGATCCTGTACTTTCTCGATCCGACATTCGCGCGGCGCGCCCGGATCGAGCCGCCGGCGAGCGGCACGACGCGGACCAGGCAGAGGGTGTTCCAGGCCGCATGAGGTCGCGGAGAGCCATCGCGCGCCTATCACCCCGGCACACGGCACGGACGGCTGGCGTGACCGGTGCGCTGCTGTCGGGGACTCTGGTGATCGCTTGGCTTTGCGGCATCCGGGTCAACGAAACAGCCTCGATGCCGCAAGGGCTGTGGCAGGTGCGAGCGGTCGATGCGCCGCTCCGGCGCGGCGATATCGTCACTGTGTGCCTGCCGGACACGAAACTGGTCCGGCTGGCGGCGGCGCGGGGCTATCTGCCGGCCGGGCTTTGCGCCGGGGGATACGAGCCATTGGTGAAGCCGATCGCTGCCATCCCCGGCGACCAGGTGGCCGTGACGCCGCGTGGCATTGCGGTTGACGGCCGGCCGGTGCCGCACACCGTGCAGCTCACAAAGGACAGTGCCGGCCGGCCGCTCCATGCGGTTGCGCACGGCGTGTACGTGGTGCGGCCTGGGCAGATATGGCTGCTGTCGGGCCACGATCCCCGCAGTTTCGACAGCCGGTATTTCGGGCCCGTCCCCATGGCGAATGTCCAGGACGTGGCCCGCCCGCTCTGGGTATCCGGATGATCCCGGCGGCGCTCCTGGCATGCGCGCCGAATGTCGCGCGCGTCACGCTTGAGGCGGTGATCCGCGTCGAGAGCGGCGGCAATCCGCTGGCGATTCACGTCAACGGCCTGCGGCTACAGCCGGCGCCGGCGACCAGTGCCGCTGCCGCCGCGCGAACCGCCGAGCGCTACATCCTGCGCGGCTACAGCGTCGATCTCGGATTGATGCAGGTGAACAGCCGCAACCTGGTTGCGCTCGGCACGACGGTCGATCGGGTGCTGGACCCGTGCACCAACATCCGGGACGGCGCGGCCATTCTGACGGCGGATTACGCCGGGGCCACGCGCAGCCGCGGCGACGGTCAGCCGGCCCTGCAAGCGGCGCTGTCCGCCTACAACACCGGCACCTTCTATCGGGGTTTCGCGAACGGCTACGTCGCTCGCTACTACGGGCCGGGCGGCGTGCCGGCATTTGCCGGCGGGCCGCACGATGCCGCGGCGACAGCCATATCAGCGCGGCGGGCCGCTCCGCCCCCCAATCCGTACACGGCCGGCACGACGGTCTTTGCCAGGGAGGCGAGCGATGTCCGCATCCAGTGACGACGGTCCGGGTGACGCGTCTGCGCGGCCGACGCTTTCCAACAGCATCGCCGACCTGACCACACCGAACGTGGTGGTGGAGGTGGATGCCGCCGAAGCGGAAAGCCTTGGTGCGTTCGAAGAGACGGCGCTGACCGAGGCTGAGGCCTGGGATGCCAATGCCGACCTCGACCCGGAGGCCGCCGATGGCGACTGATTATGTCGATCAGGTCGCCGGCGCGATCATCGAACAGCTCAAGGTCGGCACCGCACCGTGGGTGAAGCCTTGGCAAGCCGGCGAACGGTTCATGCCGTACAACCCGACAACCGGAAACGCCTACCGCGGCATGAACGCCGTGTGGCTGATGAGCCGCGCCGAGGCATGCGGCTACGACGACGCGCGCTGGATGACCTATCGCCAGGCTCAGGCGGCCGGTGCACAGGTGCGCAAGGGGGAAAAGGGATCAGCCATCCAGTTCTGGAAGTGGGAGGGGCTGGAGCCTGTTCGCGACGCCGGTGGCGAGCCGGTGCTGGACCAGGACGGTAACCAGGTGCGGCGGATGGTGCGCTACGAACGGCCGCGCGTGTGGACCGCGGCGGTGTTCAACGCGGCACAGATTGACGGCCTGCCGCCGGCACCAAGCCGGCCGGCGCTCGCCGAGTGGGAACGCCACGAGCGGGCGGATACGATCCTGACGCGGCTTGGCGCCAGCATCCGCCATGTGCGTGGTGACAGTGCCTTCTACCGGCTGGCCGACGACACGATCGTTCTGCCGGAGCGCGGGCAGTTTCCGAGCGGCGACCGGTACTACGCTACGGCTCTGCATGAGGCGTCGCACGCCTCGGGCCATCCCTCACGGCTCAACCGCGACATAGCGCATCCGTTCGGGTCCGAAGTCTATGCCCGCGAGGAGCTGCGCGCCGAGATCGCCTCCCTGATGCTGGGCGAGCAGTTGGGCATCGGTCACGATCCGGGGCAGCACGCGGCCTATGTCGGGACCTGGATTCGCGTGCTGCAAAACGATCCGCGCGAGATTTTCCGCGCCGCCGCCGATGCCGAGAAGATCACCACCCTGCTGCGCTCCCTCGAACGGGAACACGCGCACGAGGCCGATCCGGCGCCGGAGCGGGAGCAATCCGAAGCAGGGCAGGGGAGGGATATGGGCACCAATGCCGATGTCCGGATGCGCCCGCCGGTAATGATCCAGGAGGACCACCCCGCGATGACGACGACCGACGATCGCACCTACCTCGCCGTGCCCTACGCCGAGAAGGACGATGCCAAGCAGCTTGGCGCCAGGTGGGATCGTCAGGCAAAGGCATGGTACGTGCCAGCCGGGGTGGACCTGGACGCCTTCACCCCGTGGCTTCCCGTCCGCGGTTCGGTGCATATCGCGGTTGACGCCAATCCCGTCCAGCAGTTCGCCGAGGCGCTGCGCGAGTGCGGCCTGCGCCCGGACGGCCCGGTGCAGATGGACGGGCAAATGCATCGTGTTCCCGTTGAAGGCGACAAAGGCAGGGAACGCAGCGGCGCCTATGTCGGGCACCAGGACGGCAAGCCGGCAGGGTTCATTCAGAACTTCAAAGCCGGCGTGAAGACGGCCTGGAAGGCGACGGGGCCGGCTATCGCACTCAGCGCCGAGGACCGTGCCCGCATGGCGGCGGAGGCCGCGCAGCGGCGGCACGAGCGGGCGCTTGAGCGTGAACGGATGTACGAGCGCACGGCGCAGGAGGTTGACGCCATCTGGGCTGCCGCCACGCCCGTCGAGGCGCATCCCTACCTGGCCGACAAGCAGGTGCCGTCCCATGGCCTGCGGCAGGGTTCCGAGGGGCAGGCGATCACTGTGCAGGACGCCGAGGGCAACGACCGTCCAATCAGCATTGCCGGCCGGTTGATGGTTCCCGTGATGGATGCGAGCGACAGGATGACCAGCCTGCAATTCATCGATCCGGCGGGCGGCAAGATGTTCATGCCGGAGAGCCGGGTGGAGGGCGGCCACTTCGCCATCGGCGACCTGGCGCAATCCGGGGCGCTGCTGATCGCCGAGGGCTACGCTACGGCCGCCACGCTGCACGAGCTGACTGGCATGCCGGCGGTCGTCGCGTTCAACGCCGGCAATCTGGTGGCCGTGGCGCAAGGCATGCGAACGCGCTTTCCGGATCGGCCCATCTACATCGCCGGCGACAACGACCATCGGCGCGAAGCCGAAGGCAAACCGAATGTCGGCCGCGAAAAGGCGGAAGAGGCCGCAGCGGCGATCGACGGCTTCGCCCTTGTGCCGACATTCGCCGGACACGACACCGGCTCAGATTGGAACGACCTGACCCGTGGTGACGGGCCGGAGGCCGCCCGCCGACAGTTTGCGGCGGCGGTCGCGGTCGCCGAGCGCGAGCAGATCGTGGGTGGCCTGGCCGCGGATCGTGACCGCGGGCAGGCCGCTTCCACCTCCCGCGCGTTCGATCGGGAACGGGTGGCCGAGGCGGAGATGGAGCGGTAGGCGGCAGGTCTCGACCGGAGGTGGATCATGCGCGTGCTCGGAGGATTTCTGGCGGAGCTGCTGGGGGTTTTCGCTGCCGGCGTGTTCGGGTTTTTCGTCATGCTGGCGTTGGCGGCCGGCGTGCTGCTGGTGTGGCTGATCGGGTGCGTGTCGGGTCTCTTCCTGATCATCGCCTTGGTGGAGTCCGCGTGGTGGCTGTACGCGCACAGCCACCACGCTGCGGTGACGGCGCTCGGCTATTACGGCTACGCGGCCGGCACGTTCGCGTTGATCCCGGTGCTGTTTTACCTGAAAGACAAGCTGGCCGCCTGGCCCGAACAGCGCCGCGAGCGGATCGCCACGCGCCGAATCGCCGGGTTGCGGCTGGCGCACGGCGAACCTTTCGAACCGACGTTGGCGCAGCCCCCGCGTCTGTAGGCGCTCTCAATCGTCGATGCTCGAGCCCGCCAACGAAGGCTTGTGCTCACAATCTGCGCCAGTGAGCCGGAGTGCCCGCGAGGGGCGGCCTCGGCTGGTCGAAACCGACGGTTTGGGGCGGGAGGGGGCTTGACAGACATTCGTTTATAGACGAATATTCTACATGTTCGAGCTACGGCACTACCTGACGCCAGAGGGGAAAGACCTGATCGCGGAATGGCTGCGTCAGCTTCGAGACGTTCGCGCCAAGGCGGCTATCATCCGGCGATTGAATCGGCTGGAACAAGGCAACTTCGGCGACTTCAAACCGCTGCGCGATGGCGTCCATGAACTGCGGATCGACGTAGGACCTGGCTACCGAGTCTATTACGCGCGTGCGGGCAGGATTTTGATATTGCTTTTGTGTGGCGGTACGAAGCGAACCCAGGACACCGACATCGAGCGCGCATGCGGCTACTGGCGCGATTGGCAGAGCCGCGACGAGTGAAGGGGTGATGACGATGAAAGACCGGAGCCACGACGAAGCAATGGCCGAGATGTTCCGTGACGATCCAACAACGGCCGCTGCGACGCTCGATGCTATTCTTGCAGATGGAGACCAAGGCGAACTGCTGGTGACGCTGCGGCAAATGGCGAAAGCGTTTGGTGGCGTGCAGGCGGTTGCCAAAGCGGCCGAGCTTAATCCGACCCAGCTTTATCGCACGTTGTCGGAGAAGGGGAACCCAGAGTTGCGGAACTTGAACTCTATCCTGCACGCGATGGGCATGCGCCTGGCGGTAGAGCCATTGAAGCGGACCGTGCCCCACGTATGAGGGCGCGTGGTTCCCCGCTGGGGCGACAAAGCGTCAATCGGCCTTCAGCAGGTCGGCAAGCGGGCAGCCGAGTGCATCGGCGATCTGTTGAAGTGTCTGGACGGTCGGGTTGGCCTGACCGAGCTCGATCAAGGAAATCGCCGGCTGTGCCAGCCCGGCGCGTTGTGCGAGTTCCACCTGCGTCAGGCCGGCGCGCTGACGGGCTTCCCGAACATTCGCGCCGAGGACCACGGTCGCCGGTACGGCGGGCCGGCCGCGTTCCGGCGACCGTGGAGGCTTTGGCGGCCGGGTCACCTTGCACGCTTGCCTCTCTGCTGCGCGGCTATCTCGCGGCTCCGGCGCCGATGCAGGCGCGTCACCGCAGGACGGACCCAAGACTGACGGGCGTGGCGCCGGCCATCGTGCGGTGATCGACGTAGGGCCGCAGATGCATGTCCTTGCTGACCATCACCACGAACCGATAGCCGGGCCGGATCTCCAAGGTATTCGGAATCGCCAGGCCAGCACGCGCGTATTCTTCGCCGAGTTCACCGAACTGCTGCCCGAGCGCGGCGGCGGCGATCTGCTGGGAGTTGTAGCCATTCGTGGTCTGCCCGGTGCCCTGCGAAAGCTGGACACTGGCGCCGGCGATCGAGATCAGCAGCGCGTTGCCGATCTTCGACCAGAAATGCGTGTCCACCCGGTCGTGGAATCCGGCGTAGCCGCCTTGGTCGGCGCCTTCCATCGAACCGAGATCGATCGACTCGGCATCCGGGAAAATGATGCGGTTCCAGATCACGGCGACACGGGTCTGCCCGTTCGACACCATGTTGTCGTAGGTGCCGATCAGCCGCGCACCTTGAGGGATCAGGAGGTAGCGGCCGGTCGCGGTGTCATAGACGTTCCGCGATACCTGGCCGACGACCATGCCCGGCATGTCGGAGTTGATGCCGCCGACCATGACGGCGGGGATGGCGGTGCCCGCCATCACCAGGAAAGGCGAAGACGGGTCACGCAGCCTGGCCTGGAGGTCGTCCGAACCGCCTGTCACGTCTCCGGGTTGGTTGAGGAAGGCCTGCTTTTCGCCCTGGGCGTTCGTATCCACACGTGCCGGCGGGTAGGCCGGCAGACCAAAGCCACCCGGATACAGGCCGGCGGTGACACCGGGCGTACCCGCCCCCAAGCCCGGCGCACTCCCATAGGGGGTCGCCGAAGGGGTGCCGGTGGCTCCCGATCCGGCCGTGTTGGGCCCGGCAGCCTGGCCGCCGGTGTGGTTGCTCAGGCCGGTGTCCGCTGTCATTGCCGTGGTGGCGGCTGACAGACGGGCCTTCTGAAGCTGCGCGACCTGGGCATAGTAGGTTCGCCAGGCCTCTTGCTGCGCCTTGGCGGCGCCGTTCTTCCCCTGAGATTGGCCGCTGTCCGCACCGGAACCGTCCGAGGGCATCGAACGGGACGACTGGGCGGTACGCGACGCTGTGCGGCGCGGCTTTGCGGGGATCGACGTTCGGACCGCCGCGGGGACGACCTCGCCGCCGGCTGGTGCATCACCGAGCACCGCCGCGTCGCTGCTGGGCGCCGGCTTGTGCGAAGCCGCGGCCTGCGCGTTCGCGGTGGCCTGCATCAGGCGGTCGCGGTACGTGTAGCCGATCGCGGCCACCACCAGCATGGCACCGCCGGTGACGAACACGATCGGCAGCCTGTTCAAGCGCCGCACGCCGGCACCCCGCTTCGGCGCGGCGCGGAGGAGGGCGGGCGAGCGGTCGGGAGCGTCGCTCACTGCGCCGCCTCCGCTTCCGTCACCATGAGGGGACCTCCGGATTGCAGCCCGCCGGCAAGGTTGCGCACGAAAAAGCGCGACCCCTTGATGGCGTTGTCCAAGGTCATCCGGACCAGATCCCCGTCGCCGAGCGGGGTGACGAGATAACGCAGATGGTGCACGCCTCCCGGCACCGCCTGTCCGTCCTGTGCCACCGCGAACCCGCGGCTGCGGAGGGCGGCGACGAGGGCAGGCGTGAGGGAGTTGCGGGCCTGGTCCGAAGGCGTCGGGTCGAGAACCACGGTGCTGGACGCAGCGGGAAGGCGCGCGGCCACGAAAGCTGCCATGCCATCGGCGAGGACGCTGACATCCGACGGACTTTGAAGCCGTGCCACGTAGGAGGCGTTCGGCCCCAGGGCGCAACCGGCCAGCAACGCGGTGAGGCACGGCAGCGCGATGCGCGACGGGCGCATCATCCCGCACCGTCCCGCGTGATCGTCACGCGCGTCTGGCTGGCGCCGACACCCGAGATCAGCTCGGCGCGGTTGATCACCTGGTCCACCACGTAGCGGTCGCCCTCGATGCGGTAATTGACCATTCGCTTCGATGGGCTGGAGAACCAGCCAACGCTGTTATCGAGGCCGACCAGCGCGGGCGCCGAGCCGAACGCCATCGCACGCGGGAACTGGATGTAGGTCTTGCGCCCGTCGGTATAGACCCGCAGCGGGCGCCAAGACGGGTGGTCGCCCGACAGGCGGAACCCGAAATCGAGATCCGCCACGTTCTCGCCCGTGGGCAGGGTGGACGCTGCCGCGTTCCACGCAACCTTCCGCCGATACGCGCTCCATTGGCGTTGCACATCATCGGGATAGTTGAAGGCGATCAGTGGCATCCACGCATGCCGCGTCGAGACCAGCTTGATGGCATAGGTGCGCCGATTCGTCTCGATCGTCATGCTGGAGACCAGCCCGGCATCCGTGGGCTTGATGATCAGATGCGTGATCTCACCGGCGGCCGATCCGGACATCGCCGGCGAGACTTTCCATCGCACCTTGTCGCCGAGGTTCACGTTGTTGACGACTTCGCCCGGTTGGAGGGCGAGGTCGCAGACCTGCAGCGGCGCGCAGACGATCGTGGGAAGGGTCGCGCCATACAGAAAGCGCACCGCCCCGTCCGCGCCGGCATGCGGCATCTCATTCCGGTTCGCCCATCGCCGTGCCAGCGACACCGCCCTGCGCTCTTTCGCGTTCAGAGGCGCCGAGGGCGATTCCAGCCGGACCGGCGGCGGCATACCGGCCGGCACCGCCCCGCTGCCACCCGCCTGCGTTTCCGGTTCGTTGGCCGCCACATCCGCCGAGGCAGCTGCCACGACTTTGGTATGGACGATCGCCGGCACATGTACCGTCTCGGCATGCGCGAGGGCCGGAAGGCCGACCAGCAAGATGGCCCAGAGAGATTGTTTCATGGGAGCGCGTCCCCGACGGCGGTTTTGCTTTTCATTGGCGCTGCGACCAGTGGAATGATTCGACATAAAGCCCGGTCGGATTGACCAGGATCGTGGAGTCGTCGGTCGGCGGATTGATGCTGATCGTGATCGTCGCCTCCCATTGCTGCGACGATTCCAACGCGCCCTGCCGGGTCCGCCTGTCCTCCCGCCATTCCACTCGCCAGGTCTTGTCGGACAGCGGGAGGACGGATTCCACGGCGACGCCGGTCGTTGTGTCCCGTGCGCGCTGGAACGGATCGTGGTGGGAGAACCAGTCGTTCAATTCCTGTGCGCCGGCCGCGTTGCGATCCACCATCGCGTAGGCTTCACCGATGACATGCTTTTCGGCGGCCACGTCCACATAGACGGAGCGTACGTCGCTCACCCAGCGGGCGAGTTGCGAGCGGATGATGCGCGGGTCGGCGGACGCGGCGATGTCCGCCCGCTTGATGGCGATGGCATCGCCGAGCCGATCGGTCTGCACCACGTATGGCACGATGTGATTCTGCGCGCCGATCCAGACCACGCCGACGACCGCCACGAATGCAACGCCGAGTGCGGCAAGGGCTGTCAGCCGCCAGGCGTGGGCCTGCGCGATATAGCTGCCGTACCGTTCGTTCCATTCCCGCCGCGCCGCCAGATAGACTGCGGAGTGCGGATTGTCGGGATCGAGGGCAGGGATTTTCGACGATTGCATCATGCAGCTTCCGACCTCTAACCGATCGTGTTGCCGCGTCCGCCGGGCGCCGGCGGGGGCGGCGTAGGCTTGTTGTTGTCGTCTTCCAGGAGCCGACGGCGGTTCGCGAGGTCCGCACTCATGCGCCAGGTTGGCACGCCGTGTCGGGAGCCTTGGCCGCTCAGCCGGCGGCCCACGTCGGCGAGGGGGGCCGAGGCAAGGTTTCGGGCGGCGTAGCCGGTCATCGTTGCCGCGCGGCCGAGCCGTGTGCGCTGTGGTGTCTCGCCGCCGCTCGCTTCGGCGGCCTTTGCGTCGGCAGCAGCCATTTGCGCGCCGGCCAGGCGCACGGCGTTCATCGTCATCGGAGCGGCGCCGGCCATGCCGAGGCCAACAGCACCGACGCCGGCGCCGACGGCCGCAGCGGCGCCAACCAACGCTGATCCGCTCGCCATGCTGGACCCATTCACGATGCGCTGCATCGTCTCAGGCAGCACCTTCACCAAGGCGAGCATGACGATCGAACAACCCACCAGGATGCACAGCGAGTTTGCCGTCACATCATTGAAGGTGCGAGCCCAGTCGGTGATCAAGCCGGTGCCGATGCTTACCAAGAGTTGTAGCACGAACAGCTTGCCGCCTACCGAGACGGTGTAGCGGATGGTGCTGACAGCGAAGTCCTTGGTCCATCGCGAGCCACCAAACGCCATGAAAATGACGCCCATTGAGATGATCAGGTAGCTTTCCACCAATGCAAGGACCATGAATGCTGCGATCAGCGCGAAGCAGACCTCGATCACCAGTCCTGCGATCACCAGAGCGATACTCGCTTCTGGTGCCCAAAAGGACATTTGCGACATTACCTTTCCAGCGAGCGACACACCAGCGGCGAACACGTCGCTTGGAGCGATCCCACCACTGCCGGCCGCGCCCGCAGCCTCTCGGAAGCTATCGACAATTGCTTGGCCCCACGTCACAGAATTTTCGAGCAAGGCCAAGAAAAAGCCGAGGAACAGAATCTGGTTTACGATCTCGGCGAGCCACTCGCTCAAGTCCGCACCACGGAACGCCAACCGAAAGGCAGCCCAGACCAGCTCGATTCCCGCAAGAATGCCGAATGTTCTGAGAGCAAAGGACTCGAGGGTGGCTTGCCATCCCTCCGAGCGCATTCGGAACTGATCGACAATCTGATCAAGTGTATTCACTGTCTGCGCGTGAGCAGGAGGCACCGCTGCAACGGCGATTACCGCAAGTGCGACAACAGCAAGTATCGCTCTGCGGCGCATCAATATTTTTTGCCTTGATTGAGCGGCACCGGTGCGCCCTGTGGCAGGGGCGGTCTAAGTGTGGTCGGTTCTGACTGGGTGGCCCGTCGGCAATCCACCGATACTTGCATGTTTGCCTGCGTGGTAACGTAAGTGATCCCCGCAGTGGCGGCGACGACGCCGACCAGAATGGCAGCGGCGACAGATGTTTTGAGTGTCAACATCCCGTTCCCACCTCAGTACTGTTGATAGCCGGTTATCGTGACTGGTTGCGGCGTTGCGAAATGCTGCATGGCGGCGTCTTCCGCGGCCCGCCGGTCGGCGGCGACGGCGGCGTCCGAGGCCTGCATTTGCGCTGTTGCCGAAAGCGTCGCCTGGATTTGCATGAGCTGCTCGGCGTTCGCGCCGGCCAGTTCGTCACCGGCCTGGATGGCCTGCATCTGGCCCTGCGCGGATTGTGCGTGCTGTTGCAGGGCTTGGAGGATGGCGGCCTGGTTCTGCTGCTGGGATTCCTGAAGGTCCAGCGTGCGCCCCATGGTGTCCAGATTGTTACCGATCGTCTGTTGCCAGGTGGTGAACTGGCCGGCGATGTTGCCGAGACTGGCCGCCTGGTCTGCGTAGGCGGACGCCGAGCGGAGCCGGTCGATCATCGACCCCGAATTGCCGGACAGCAACGAGGCGGTGTTCGAAAGCGCCTGGACCTGCATGATGTCGGATTGTACCGT
This sequence comes from Acetobacteraceae bacterium, assembly GCA_035532755.1. Classification (GTDB taxonomy): domain Bacteria; phylum Pseudomonadota; class Alphaproteobacteria; order Acetobacterales; family Acetobacteraceae; genus DATKQI01. Next base: position 7,392 of record DATKQI010000284.1, on the reverse strand, counting down.
GCCCCACACTTCCTGCGGCAGCGCTACGGTGTTTGTCACCATGTTGGCGTATTGCTCAAGCTGCGTCTGGTACTGTTGCAACTGCGTCGCCAGCGACTGCGCTTCCTTGGCGTATTGCAGGAGCTGGGTCCACGTCGTGGAGCAGTTGACGCAGTTGACGGCCCATTGCGCCTGCGCCGGCCGTGGTCCGAGTGCGATTCCCAGGCAGGCGATGACGGCGCCGGCAAGTGCTAGGCGGCGCATGTATGCCCGCAGGTCACTGGAGGGCCGCATAGTCCACCCCCTGTTCTTCCAGCCAGGCAAACGGCCACTGATCGCCCGCGCGCTGCGCCAGGCGGTCGAGATGCGCGATCTGTTCCTTGGCGCTGATGCCGGCGAATGACAGCGCGATCGGACCAAGGCCAAGATCGAACAGCCGCCGCCCTTCCGGGGACACCAGGTAGTAATGCCGCTTCTTGGTGGCGGTCCGGATGATGTCGATCTGCGTCTCGTTCAGCCCCATCGCCTCGTAAAGATCGCGCGGGCCAGGATGCTCGGGCGTTCCGGCCGTCCCGGCTTCCTCATTGGGGAGGAAGATCTTGGTGGGGCACGACTCGATCAGCACGTCGAGAATGCCCGACCGTGCCGCGTCGGAGAGCGATTGCGTCGCCAGGACAACCGCGCAGTTCGCCTTGCGCAGCACCTTCAGCCACTCCCGGATTTTGGCGCGGAACACGGGATGGCCGAGCATCACCCAGGCTTCATCGAGCAGCAGATAGGCCGGCTGCCCCTTCAGAGAGCGCTCGAATCTGCGGAACAGGTGGAGCAGGACCGGGATGAGGTTGCGCTCGCCCATCGCCATCAGGTCCTCGATTTCGAAGACCGCGAACGGCGTGTCCGCGAGGCCGTCCTCTTCGGCATCGAGCAGCCGGCCGAGCGTGCCTTCCAGCGTGTAGTAGCGCAGGGCGGCGCGGATCGACTCGTCCTGCACCTGCGCCACGAAATGCGTCAGAGTGCGATCATTGGCCGACCGGAGCAGCAGCATTGCCCGATGAATGGCTTCGCGTTCACGGGGCAGGGGCGGCCGCCCGGCCTGCAGCTCGAAGCACGTCGCGATCCAGTCTTCCGCCCAGGCCATGTCGGCGTCGGTCTCGATCGCGGCGAGCGGGCAGAACGCCGGCCCGTCGCCGTCACCGCCCACGTCGTAGTGCCGGCCGCCACAGGCGCGGACCGTGGCCCACATGGACCGGCCCTTGTCGAAGGCGCAGATCGTGACGCCGCGATAGCGCCGGGCTTGCAAGGCGATCGTGCACAGCAGCACCGACTTGCCGGCGCCGGTCGGGCCGAAGATCAGGGTGTGCCCCACGTCGCCGACGTGGAGGTTCACCCGGAAAGGCGTCGCACCCTGCGTGGCGCCGTGCAGCAACGGCGGCGATCCCGGTGGATAGAGCGGGCAGGGGTTTTCCTCCGGCCCGGTCCAGACGCCCGCCAGCGGCAGCAGGTCGGCGAGATTGCCGGTGTGGATCATCGGGCGGCGAACGTTCGGGACGGTGTGCCCCGGCAGGCTGCCGAGCCACGCCTCCATGGTGTTCACCGTCTCGATCCGCGCCGCGAAGCCCTCGCGCAGGATCTCGCGGACGACCAGACGAGCGTTTTCGATCAACGCGGCCCGGTCTTGGTCCATGAGGACGATGACCGGCGTGTAATAGCCGAAGGCGACCAGAGCCGAGCTGGCGTCGGCGATCGCCGCATCCGCCTGGTCGGCCATCAGCAGGGCGTCCTCATTGACCGAACCGCCCTGAGTCTTGAACACCTGCGTCCAGAAGCCGCGGACCTGCTGCTTCCACTTGCGGCGGTATTTGCGGAGTTCGGCCAGCGTTTCGTGCTGATCGAGGTAGATCATGCGCGTGGACCAGCGGAACGGAATCGGGAGGTGGTCCAGCGCGTCGAGGATTCCGGGGAACGACTCCTGCGGGAAGCCCTCGATCGCCACGCAGCAGATGAACCGCCCGTCGATAGCGCTGCCCAGGCGCGGCGTGTCTCCCGGCCAGAGCTCCCGGCCGCCGATCACCGCGTCGAGGTAGGCTCCGGCGGGCGGAATATTGAGTGCGGCTTCCTCGCCGGTCAGGGCGAAATGCAGGTAGTTCACCAGGTGGTCGCGCAGGTGCTTGCGGCCGAAGCGGCAAATGTGGGTGTAGCTCTCCATCCGCCGCAGGCTCACTGCATCGCCGATCGCGTCCTCGATGTCGGCCAGGGCCTTCTTGAACTGGTCCAGGATGCGGCTGGCGGGGCTGCCGGTTTCGGCCGGATCGTCGTCATAGATCAGGTCCACAACCTTGCTTTTGCGGCGGAGCGGCGGGGTGAACTGGACGAGGAGGACGTACTCGCTTTCGTAGTGGACGCCCTCGCGCATGAACCGGGCGCGGCGCTCGGCATCCACCAGCCGCGAGACCGGATCAGGGAAGTGCGACAGCTCCGGTGGCGGATAGCTGGACGCCGGCAGCCGGGCGGCTTCGATCCACGAGGCCCAGCCGGCGCCCAGCCTGGCGAGCGCGGCGTTCACCCGTCCCGACAGCCAGTTGCGTTCGCTGTCCGTGGAACTGGCGATGTCCGGTGCCCGGTAGAACCAGCCGGCGAGCAGCGAGCCGTCCTTGTTCAGGAGGATCCCGCTATCGATCAGGTAGCCCCAGTTGAGCAGGTCGGCCACGCCGGCGGCCGTATCGCGGAAGGGTTTCAGCGCGAGCATGCCGGCTACCCCATCCGCCACGGGCGCGACCGCGCCGGGTAGTACCCGCGGTAGCGAAGCTGGCGCAGATAGACCTTGGTCATCTGGGGATCAGCCTTGGCCATCCAGCGCAACAGGGGGATGGCGCAGAACCAGACCGCCGCGCCGATCGCGAAGGACACCGCGTTCATTCCGGATACCGCGAGGCCGCCGACGACGATGGCCGTCAACAGGGCCGGCTCGCGCTCGCCGCCCAGGAACAGGCTGGGCCGGTGCAGCACGCGATGAAAGGAGAGGCGGCGCAGGCTCACACGATCGCTCCGGTGATGCCTAGTGCCGAGGCCAGGTTCGACACGCCGACGATGAAGGCGCAGACCAGCACCAGCATGATGATGCGGCGCACGAACTCATTGATCTCGCCGCCGAACACCAGTGCTGCGCCGCAGGCCACCATGGCGAGGAGGGAGATGGTGAACGCGACCGGGCCGGTGAGGTCGTTCTTCAAGGTGTCCAGCGGTGTGTCCCACGGCAGGTTGCCGCCGCCGGCCGCCGCGGCATGCGCCGCGATCGGATGGAAGGACACGGCAATCAGCAGGAGGGGGAGCCAATTGCGGCGGAGGGCGATGAGACAGTGGGGCATCGGCAGGGTCACTCCGGGTTGGCAAATTGGTATTCGCCGCCGGCGCATCCGGTGACGGCCACCACTTCATCGATGCGCCGGCCCGCGCCGGCCGCGGTCTTCACGATCGACACGATGAGGTTGACGGCCTCGGCGATCAGGGCGCGCATCGGGGTCTGGCTGACCTCGGCAATCAGTTGTTCGATGCGCTGGAGGCCAGCGCGGGCATGGTTGGCGTGGACGGTGCAGACCCCGCCCGGATGGCCCGTGTTCCAGGCCTTCAGGAGCGAAAGAGCCTCGCCGCCGCGGACCTCGCCGACGATGATCCGATCCGGCCGCAGCCGCATCGTCGCCTTCAGCAGCCGCTGCATATCGATGGTGTCGGTTGCCCGCATCGCCACGGCATTCTTCGCCGCGCATTGCAGTTCGCTGGTGTCCTCGATGATGACGATGCGATGCTGGGGTGCAGCGCGCACCATGTGGTCGATGACGGCGTTCGTCAGCGTGGTCTTGCCGGTCCCGGTGCCGCCCACCACGAGAATGTTGTGACGTTGTTCGACGGCGGCCTCGATCGCGGCCCGTTGCCGGTCAGACATAATCCCTTGGCGTTGATACTCTTGCAGGGTGAACACCGCCGAGGCCTTGCGTCGGATGGTGAACACCGGCGCCGGCACGACGGGCGGAATCAGCGCCTCGAACCGCGAACCATCGAATGGGGACTCGAACGGAAGCTCGCATTCGAGAATAGGGTTCTCGCGTGTGACGGTGCCGCGCAGGGTTGAGGCGACGGTGCCGATGAACGATTCGGCGGAGGCAGGAAGCATCGTGCCGACCGGTTCCATGCCGCGCCCGAGACGGTCGGCCCACACCGTGCCATCCGCATTCAGCATCAGCTCGACCAGTCCGGGTTCCGCCAGATATCCGCAGAACCGACCCAGTTGGCGCTTCATCGACTCAGCGAGCCGCCGCGCCTGTTCCACGCGTGTGGAAGGCTTGTCTTCGTCCGCCATGATCGTCCATAACCGTGCCCGCGAATCCGACGGGGCTGCGCAGAACCTATTAGATAAATCTAATAGGACGCAAGCCCGTTGTCAGGCTGGTGGAGGGACTATTTCCGTCTGGCAGCGCCCCGAGGCGGCTTCAACAATTCGTGCACATCCTTGCCGACAGCAAGCGCCAGCACCGTCATGGTCGCCAGCGTGGGGTTCTGCCGGCCGCATTCGATCTGCGAAACGTAAGCCTGCTGGATGCCGGTGTAGAGTTCGATATCGCGCTGCGTCAGTCCGGCCTTGATCCGGGCTGCATGGAAGTTTTCACCGAACTGCAATAGCAGGGCCTCGGCCGCACGAGCCGCCGCCCTGGCGCCCGGGGCAGTCATTTTCCCAGACCCGCTGCTTGCCGCTTTCGGCACCCGCGATTCGCCCCTGTCCGAGAGCGTAATAGCCGATTTAACGGTGCTGTCACAAACAGGGGATGCAAGCTCAAACAGGGAACGGCGGGGCGGGTGTGGGGCTCCGTCGGTGCGCTCGTCGCGGTCTGTAATCAACCGCTGCGCATCGGAGCAGTCTGATGGGCCCCGCCAGAGCCCATCACAAACCGGGGGCAAGACCGGGTGTGGTGAGGTATGGTCGGGGTGGTGATCGAACAGCGCCCGCCTCTGCTGCTGCGGTTGAAGGTCCTGCTGCGGGACGTTCATCCCGCCGTTTGGCGGCGGGTCAAGCTTGCGGACAGTCTGTCGATCGCGGACCTGCACCGGGTCATCCAGCTGCTCATGGGCTGGGACGACGATCACCTGCACCGCTTTCGCATTCATGGCCGCGATTACGGCATCGCCTATATCGGCGGGCCGAGCTTTGACGAGGACGCTGCGGCAGTGCGGCTGGCACAGTTCGGATTCCGTCCCACCGAGCGCTTCCTCTATGAGTACGACTTCACGGCTGGCTGGCAGGTCGAAGTGCGGGTCGAGAAGGTGATCGAGGAGGCGCCATGCGAGAGCCACCGCATCCCCGCTTGCCTGGCCGGCCGGGAGCCTGGTCCTCCGGATGGCTGCGGTGGACCTCGGGCCTATGCGGAACGGCGTCGCGATGCGGTCAGCTGGGACATGGCGACCGATATCGACGCGGTCGCCGCCGTCCTCCGCCGTGTCGCCGATGGCGAGGACGCCGTCCAGGCCGATCCCGAAACGTTCTCGGACTTCAGACAGGCCGTGTCCCGCCTACAGTCACGGGAACCCTTTCTGGCCGAGGCGTTCCCACGCGCCGCGATCAACGCCGCATTGCGGCAGGCGTTCACCATAGGCGGAGTTCCCGATGATCCGGATGGCGATACAGGTGGTCTTCGTTGACGATGCAACCGACCGACGGGACGTGCGCGAGATCATCGGGATCGACCGTGATCGGCTGTGCCCGGCGGGCCTCGGATTGTCGCTGGCCGAAGCCAAGGAAATCACCGCCGGCATTCAACAGGTTCTCGCCGACGTTCAGGTCGCAGAGTGGCAAGCGGATCAGCGCGCCTGCCCCGGCTGTCGCAATCGGCGCTCGCTGAAGGGCCACCATTCGATCGTGTTCCGGACACCATTCGGAACGCTTCGGTTCGCCAGCGAACGGGTCAGGGTTTGTCCATGCACCCAGAGCGCAACGGTCACGGTGAGCCCATTGGCGGAGCTGCTGAGCGAGCGCGTCAGTCCGGAGATGCTGTATCTTGAAACCAAATTCGCCTCGCTGGTTTCCTATGGTCTGACGGTCCGGCTGCTGGACGAAGTGCTGCCGCTCGACCGTCCGATTGGCGCCGAGCGGGTCCGGCGGCATCTTTTTCGGGTCGCCGAAGCGCACGAAGCCGAGCTCGCATCGGCGCCGACGAACATAACAGTCGAGGACGAGCGAACCGGACCCGGCAACGCACTGCCGGATGGCCCACTGTATGTCGGCATGGATGGCGGTTATGTTCGCGGCCGAGAGCAGGGCTGGTTTGAGGTGATTGCGGGCAAGAGCCTGGTTTCATTCCATCGCGATGGCCGGGATCCGGACCCCTCCGGTCGCTGCTTCGCTTTCGTCCAGACAGTGGACGACAAACCGCGCGCCCGGCTCGTCGACACGCTGCGCCAACAGGGGATGCAGCCGCAGCAGCAGGTCGTGTTCTTATCCGACGGCGCCGACACTCTACGCCGTCTGCAGCAGAACATCGCCCCGGAAGCCGAGCACGTGCTGGACTGGTTTCATGTCACCATGCGGCTAACCGTGCTGGGGCAGATGATCAAGGGGGCATGGACCGACCCCGTCACGGGCGAGGCTAAGGCCGCTGCGCTGGAGCGGATCAAATGGCTGCTCTGGCACGGTAATGCCCCTGACGCGATCGACGACATCGAATGTCTGGCAGACGACATCGCCGGCGCTCTGGAGGAGAACCCAACTTCGGCGTCGCTCCGAAAGCTTGCCACCACGCTCGGTGAGTTCGCCACGTATATCACCAATAACGTGGGTCACATCGTGAACTATGGCGAGCGGTTCCGCGCCGGTGAACGCATCTCCACGGGCTTCGTGGAGTCCGCGGTCAACCAGATCGTGGACAAACGCTTTGACAAGCTTCAGTCGATGCGCTGGACCTCTCGGGGCGCTCATCTGTTGCTTCAGACCCGAACACGTGTCCTCAACGGCGATCTCGATCACCTCATCCGTCGCCGCTACCCAGCGTTCAGGAAAACGGCAGGCAACGACCTTGCCCCCGGTTTGTGATGGGCTCGTAGAGAGGGGCGCCTCGCATCGCTATCGGATTCACGCCTATAGCCCGCGACGCCGGTACCCTATTTTTGCGGGAACTGTGGCAAAAGCGACTCGGTTCGCCGTACCGGCCAAACCGAGTCGCCATTCCGGCGAGGTGTACTAGTACCAGCGCCCAGGAAGCGGTTGATCGCCACCATCGTCGCTTCGTCGGTAAGCGTCGCGCAGCGACCACATTGCAGTAGTCCGGCCAATTTTGCTGCCATGCCCCGTCATGATGACGGACACGGACATGCCAGAGACAAGCGGGCGCCCCGATCGGAGCACTCATATGAGTGCGCATACGAGTGCTC
>DATKQI010000283.1:0-2758 GCA_035532755.1 Acetobacteraceae bacterium | reverse complement strand
CAGCTGGCCCGGAGCGGCGAGTTGGCGTTGCTGCCGATGGCACCACTGGCGCCGGCGTTTGTGCCGGTGGAGATCGTGCCGGAGGGGTCGGCGGTGTGCGCTGGGGAGAACGGCGACGGCGTGATGGTCATCGAGCTGCCTGGCGATCGTCGTATTCATGTCGATCGTCATGTCGACACCGATGCGTTGCGTCGCGTTCTGACGGCCCTGGGGGCGGCACCGTGATCGGGCTGCCGGCCGGGGTGAAGGTGTTTCTGGCGTGCGGCCGGACTGACATGCGCAAAGGCATGGACGGGCTGGCGATGCAGGTCCAGACGGTGCTCCAGCAGGACCCGTTCTCGGGTCACGTTTTTTGCTTCAGGGGACGCCGCGGTGATTTGCTCAAGGCGCTGTACTGGGACACTCAGGGGATGTGTCTGTTCGCCAAGCGTCTGGAGAAAGGGCGGTTCGTTTGGCCGTCGCCGGCCGACGGGGTGGCGCGATTGACGGCGGCGCAGCTCGGCATGTTGCTCGATTACGCATGTAGATGCCCCTCCTCGTGAGGCTGACAGATTCTCAGGTCGAGATGGCTGATGTTGTGGTTTCGGAGGTTCTGGACCGCCTCCATTACGGCGGGCGTATTCCGGAACAGATAGGCGCCGCTGGGCTGGCGATCCGTCAGGAGGCGTTTTTGTCGGATCTGAACATAGAACCAGTTCACGGGAATGTTCAGCCTGGCGGCCAGCTCGGGGGCGCTGAGCAGGGCGGGATCGTGGGTCCAGCGGTTGCGCTGCGTATTCCGATGATGTCGGCCGGGCATTCCGATTGATGTCGGCCACCTGTTCCGATCGAAGTCGGCCGGCCGTTCCGATTGATGTCGGCCGGGGTGGCGGAGCGCCCGCTGGACGGATGTGATCTCTCCATGATCGGTTGCAGGGGGTCAAGCGCCGGCAGTTTTCGGCGCGTTCTGCTTGCGCAAGCTGTCACCGCTGAGCTGCAGGCGATGCGCGTTGTGGATGATGCGGTCGAGGATGGCGTCGGCCAGGGTCGGCTCGCCGAACACGGCGCGATGCCACAGCAGCGGAACGACTGCTGTCTAGAATCCGGGTTATCGACGCGGCCCATCCGCTGTTCGGTCAGCCGCTTCAAGTCAGCGCGAGCGGGTCGAGTCGGCGCATTGGCTGGATCCGGGTGGTTCTTCCCGATGGTCGGCATCGCTGGGTCCCGCAGAAGGCAACAGACCTCGACGTTTTGGCTTGTGAGGCCAAGCCGAATCGTGATCTCCCCCTGGTGTCGGTACGCACCCTGCTTCCCTTGGCGGAATACGTCCGCGCAAGGCTCTCCGCCGCGGGAGAGAGGTTCGATGAGGCATCGGGCCACACAGCTGATCCTGCCGTTCGAGCCGGCATTGCCGGGTCGACAGCTGATCTTGGTGCCGAGATTGTGGCCGATGCTGACGGCGACAAAACAACAACAGCTGGCGAAGCGGGTGGCACAGCTACTGCGGTCGGTGCTGCCCGCAACTGACGCCGGCGATGTGAACGGGGGGCATCACAATGAACATGCTGCTCAATTTGGAAAGCCAGGTGACGACGGCGCATCGCGCCAAGCTGGCCTACATTTACGTGCGCCAGTCGACCGCCGGCCAGGTTCGCCAGCATCAGGAGAGCACCGAGCTGCAGTACCGGCTGGTCGATCGGGCAGCCCTGTTCGGCTGGCCCAAGGAACGGATTGAGGTCATTGATGACGATCTCGGGAAGTCCGGTACGTCGAGCGACCGCCGCGGCGGCTTCCAACGGCTGATCGCCGAGATCGGCCTCGGGAAGGCGGGGTTGGTGCTGAGTCTGGATGCCTCGCGGCTGGCGCGCAACAACCATGATTGGCATCAGCTTCTGGAATTGTGCTCGTTGTTTGGCGTGCTGATCGCCGATGGCGAGCGTGTGTACGATCCGTGCGCCTATCACGACCGCCTGTTGCTCGGCTTATCCGGGATCATGAGCGAGGCTGAACTTCATCAGATAAAGCTCCGGCTGCATCAAGGCGAACGGCAGAAGGCGGCGCGCGGCGAGCTGAGGGTGCCGTTGCCTGCCGGCCTCGCCTATGGCCGCGATAGCCGGATTGGCTTCAATCCCGACGAAGAGGTGCAGGCGCGGCTGCTGCATCTATTCGCGAAGTTTCGCGAGCTGCGCAGCGCCAAGGCAGTGATGCGCCACTTCCTGGAGGCCAACTTCCTGGTGCCGGTACGACCGCTCGACGGGCCATCGCCGCATGATGTCGTGTGGCGGCCGTCAAGCACCGCGCGCATCCTTCAGGTTCTCAAGAACCCGGCTTACGCGGGGGCCTATGTTTACGGCCGGCGCCGGCGCACGCCAATCGGCCGCCGTTCCGGTTCGCGGCAGAGCGCGACCGAAGCGGTGGCGATTCAGGATTGGCCGGTTTGCTTGAAGGATGCCTTTCCGGGATATATCGATTGGGAGGAGTTCATGGCGAACCAGCAGCGGCTCGCGAACAATCTCAATCACTACGATGCCAACCGCCTCGGGGTACCGCGCCAGGGCAACGCCTTGCTGCAAGGCATCGCTATTTGCGGCCGGTGCGGCCGTCGCATGGGGCTGCATTATTCCGGCCCGAACGGCAGCTACCCTGTCTATCTTTGTCGCGCCGATCAGCATCAACATGGCGGGCCGCGCTGTCAGGAGGTGCGCGCCTTGGGCATCGATGCGGCGGTCGAAAGGTTGTTACTCGAAGCGCTGACGCCGGATCGCCTCGCTCTCGCGAT
>DATKQI010000282.1:0-20575 GCA_035532755.1 Acetobacteraceae bacterium | reverse complement strand
CGACTTCACCACAACCACAGGACCATCCAGCCGACCCGCCGCCGCAACCGCCTCCTCAACCGTCCACGCCACAAAACCAGCCAGCACCGACACCCCATACCCGCGAAGCAACTCCTTCGCCTGATACTCGTGAATGTTCATCGGGCGGTCAGCCGAGCAGCTTCTTGGAGGCCTCGATCAGGCTGCGGACGCCATCGCAGGATTTGTCGAAGGCAGCCTTCTCCGCCGGATCGAGCGCGATCTCCACCACCCGTTCCACGCCGCCGGCGCCGATCACCACCGGCACGCCCACGTACAGATCCTTGATGCCGTATTCGCCGTTCAGATGCGCCGCGGCCGGCAGCACGCGCTTCTTGTCGCGCAGGTAGCTCTCGGCCATCGCCACTGCCGAGGCGGCCGGGGCATAGAAGGCGCTGCCCTTTTCCAGCAGCTTCACGATCTCTCCGCCGCCGTTGGCGGTACGCGCCACGATCGCGTCGATCTTGGCCTGCGTGGTCCAGCCCATCTTCACCAGATCGGGCACCGGGATGCCGGCGACGGTGGAATAGCGCGTGAGCGGCACCATCGCATCGCCATGACCGCCGAGGACGAAGGCGGTGACATCCTCGACCGAGACGTTGAACTCGTGCGCCAGGAACAGGCGGAAACGGGAGCTGTCCAGCACGCCGGCCATGCCCACCACCTTGTGCGGCGGCAGGCCGGATTTCTGCTGCATCACCCATACCATCGCATCGAGCGGATTGGTGATGACGATCACGAACGCATCGGGGCAATGGGTCTTGATGCCTTCGGCCACCTGGGCGATCACGCCGGCGTTCTTCGCCACCAGATCGTCGCGCGACATGCCGGGCTGCCGGGCGAAGCCGGCGGTGACGATCACCACATCCGCGCCCTTGATCGCCGCGTAGTCGGACCCGCCGGTCATTGCCGCATCGAACCCGTCCACCGGGCCGGACTGCATGATATCGAGCGCCTTGCCGGCCGCCACGCCGCCGAAAACATCGAACAGCACGACATCCCCCAGTTCCTTCAGCCCGATCAGATGGGCGAGGGTGCCGCCGATATTGCCGGCGCCGATGAGGGCGATCTTGTTGCGGGCCATGACGATCCTTCCGCGAGCGGGTGAAACCACTTCAATGAAAAATGCCCGCCGGGCACCCGGCGCCCGGAAGGCCCCTGTTGCTAGCCCATCGGCCCCGGCCGGGCAAGCCGGGGAGCGCCCGGTGGCGGGGCCCGCCATCAGGTGAGATGCGGCTGTTTCAGGTAGGCTTCGGTCTGCATTTCGGCCAATCGCGACGCCGTGCGCCTGAACGCCTTCGCCCCCTCGCCTTCCGGGTAGAGAAGATCGGGCGAGGCCGCGGCGGAGGCGACCAGTTTCACCCGATGTTCATACAGCGCGTCGATCAGCGTGACGAAGCGCCGCGCCGCATCGAAATTGTCCGGCGAGAGGCGAGGAATGCCATCGAGGACAAGGGCGTGGAAATGCGTGGCCAGGGCCAGGTAGTCGCCGGGGCCGAGAGCCGTGTCGCACAAGGTCGTGAAATCGAAGCGCGCCACCCCTTCGGCGGCCAGCGGAACGGCGAACTGGCGGCCGCTGACCATGAGCGTTGCCGGGTGCGGCAGCGCGTGGCCGGACAATTCGGCGAACGCGGCGTCAAGCGCGGCGTCGGCGCGGGCATCAGCCGGCACATGCCAGACATATCCCTGGCGCAGCCGGACCCGCCGCCAGTCCACCGAGCCTTCCAGCACCAGCACGTCCAGATGTGCCTTCAGGATTTCGATGAACGGCAGGAACGCATCGCGGCCAGGCTGGCCCGCGAACAGCGCATCCGGGGGGGTGTTGGAGGTGGCGACCACCACCACCGCACGGCTGAACAAACCCTGGAACAGCCGGCCCAGGATCAGCGCATCGGCGATATCGTTCACCTGGAACTCGTCGAAGCACAGCAGCGCCGCCTCCGCGGCGATGGCGTCGGCCAGCGGCGGAATCGGGTCGTCGCCATCGGGGTTGCCGCGCTTCCAGGCGTGAAGGCGCGCATGCACATCCTGCATGAACTGGTGGAAGTGGATGCGCTTCTTGCGGAGTACCTGGGCGGTATCGAAGAACAGATCCATCAACATGGATTTGCCGCGCCCGACGTCGCCGACGAGGTACAGCCCGTTCGGCCGGGCGTCCGCCGTTTCGTCGATGGGTCTGCGGTGGCGGAAGCGTGCAAGCCAGCCCGCCGGCTCGCTCTGCGGTGACGGGTCGTAGCCGCGCAACCTCACCCACAGCCCCTGCAGCCGCTCCGCCGCCATGGCCTGGGCCGGGTCGGTTTGCAGCGCGCCGGATTCGAGCCGCGCGCGATAGGCGTGCAGCGGGCCGGGTGCGGCGGTTGCGACCACATCATTCATGGCGTGGGGCGTGTGCCCGACGGCCGCCGATCAACGGGTCCGGTCAGCCCCGCCGCTGCAGCGCGAACCGGCCCGGGCCTGCCCCCATCAGCAGCACGAACCCGCCCATCAGGCCAAGATTCTTAAAGAAATTCAGCTCGTTGAGGCCTTGCGCCGGGCCGCTCATCGTCCAGAAGTGATGCACCAGCACCATGGTGCCAGCGGTGTACAATGCCATGATGAAAGCGCAAAGCCGCGTCCGCACGCCCAGCACGATCAGCGCCGCCACCACCACCTCGCAGACGATGGCCACGATGCCGCCGAGCAGCGGGTATGGCGCATGGATCGTCGTGAGATAATGCACGACGCCGGGCCATCCGGTGATCTTGGCCAGGCCTGCCTTCAGGAACACCACCACCAGCATGATCCGCCCCACCAGCAGCAGCCCGTTCTGTCCGTTGTCCATAGGCACCCCCCTTCGCCGGTTCGCCCCAGCACCCGCAGTGTGTGCTAGACTGCCGCCGGTTTCATCGCAACTGCGGATCGAGGTGCGCCGATGATGGATCTTGCTTATGACGCATTGCGGGCCACGCCGGTCTCGGAGGAGCCGTTTCGCCACGTCGTGGTGCCGGATTTCGTGCCGCGCGCGGCCCTTGAGCAGGTGGTGGCCGGGCTGCCGAAGCTGGAGCGCGGGGGTTCGTTCCCCATCGGCTCGCTGCGCCTGGGTGCTGCCGCCCGCAACATGATGCACGAGCTGGAAGGTGAGCGGTTCCGCGCCGCTGTGGCGGACAAGTTCGATCTCCACCTGGCCGGTGCGCCCACGATGGTCACGCTGCGCGGCCGTTCCCGCGAGAAGGACGGACGCATCCATTGCGATTCCACCGCCAAACGGGTGACGGTGCTGCTGTACCTGAACCCGGAGACGGAAGCCTGGGCGAAGCAGGAAGGCTGCCTGCGGCTGCTGCGCGGGCCGAAGGATATCGAGGATTACGCGGTGGAGGTGCCGCCGGTGAACGGCACGCTGCTGGTCTTCCCGAACGGGCCGACCACCTGGCACGGCCACAAGCAGTTCGTCGGGCCGCGATTCGTGGTGCAGCTCAATTACATGACCACCGATGACGCGGCGCGATCGGAGATGCGGCGTCACCGGCTGTCGGCATTCGTCAAGAAGCTGACGCGCGCCGCCTGATCCGCCATACCGCCAATCCTCGGCGGCCTGGAGCATCATCGGCTCAAATGGAATCGCGCAGCGATTCCAAGCCGATGAAAATGCTCGTGAAATATGAGCTGGAGCATGTTCTCTTCAAGCGAACATGCTCCAGCCTGCGGGAACTCCATGCGGCAGGCTGCATTGGCATCCTGCGCGGGGCGGTGGCGTTTTTGCTGTCTCCGTCGCCTTGCCGTGAGCCGAAGCAGGACAGCGCCAGGCTAGCGGACCCGCGCCCCGCCGTGCTGCTTCCTTGCTGTTCTATCCGTTGTTGCCGAAAATCCCGCGGAAGACCCCGCCCGCCACGCCGCCGGCGATGCCGGCATCCACAGCCTGGTTGGTAGCCGTGCCCGATAGATAGGGTGCGAGCGCATGAGCGAGGTTCGGCATGGTGAGGCTTTGCAGCCACACCTTGCCCGGGCCGGTCAGCCGCGCGATGAACAGCCCATCACCGCCGAAGATCGCGTTGCGGAACCCGCGCATCATCGTCACGTCGAAATTCACGCTCTCCTCGAACATGCCCACATGGCCTGGATGCACCTGCAGCACCTCTCCGGGTGCGAGGTCGTAGCTGACGATCTCCCCACCCAGTTCCACCCAGGCGGTGCAGGTGCCGGACAGGCGCTGCAGCAGGAATCCGTCTCCGCCGAAGATGCCGGCACCCAGGGAACGCTGGAATCCGGTGGTGAGGGCCACGCCTTCCGTCGCGCACAGGAAGCCGTGCTTGTGCACCATGTACCCGCGCCCGGGCGCGATCTCGAGGGAAAGGATGCTGCCCGGAACCTTCGCGGCGAAGGCGATGACGCCATTGCCGCCGGCCGTGGTGTATTCGGTCATGAACAGCCCGCCGCCGGACATGGCGCGGCCGATGGCGCCGAACAGGCTGCGCGCGCCGGCCGTGGCCGTGGTGGTGCGCAACTGCACGTTTCCGGTCATCCAGGAGAACTCGCCCGGTTCCGCCACGATCCGGTCGCCCGGTTCAAGGCCGATTTGCAGAACCGGCATCACCGTGCCGGTGATCGCCGCTTTCATCGCCGCCTCCTATCGAAACCGGAACGGAATACTAGCGCCTCGCGCCTCCTTCCGTCCAGCGGCACCTACTCGCGGCGCAGAATCGTGTCGGTGATGAAGCTGGACAGCCCGCCCGCCACGAAATCCCGGCGCAGGGCAGCTTCGTCGTATTCGTTCGCCACCCAGTCGAGGAACGGCAGACGGCCCTCGGCATCCTGGGCATAGCGGATGAAGAAGGCATCGAGAATGCCGGTGCGGGAACGGTTGAAATGCCCGAACCGCCAGGAGAGCTGAGCGAGCGCCTGCGCGGCCGTGCCGCCGTTCATCAGCACGAGCAGCCCGGCGCCGAGGCCGGCGCGGTCGGCGCCGGATTTGCAATGGATCACCGCGGGTTCCACCAGCGTCCGGTAGATTTCGGCGAAACGGAGGATGCGGTCCCTGTGGGGTGCGCCGCGGCTTTCGAACGATGCGTCGATATGGACCAGGCCCAGCCGCGCCGCCGCCTCGCGCGAAAGCGCATCGGACCCGCATCGGCGATGGCCGCGCAGGTTGACGACCGTGCGCAGGCCGAACCTGCGCTTTGCCCAGGCGAGCGTCGCCGGCGTGGGATGGTTGCAGCGATACACCCGGCCGGGGATGACCGTGGCCCAGTTGGTCCAGACCATGCGGAAGATGCCGTGATCGACGAACAGGCTGTCGATCCAGGCGCCCGCCCGCCCGCGGGCCGTGCCCAGATCACCGTCGAACATGGCGCGGCCCGGTCAGACCTGCCGCTCGACCATCAACTGCTTGATCTGGCCGATGGCCTTCGCCGGATTGAGGCCTTTCGGGCAAGTCTGCGTGCAGTTCATGATGGTATGGCAGCGGTACAGCTTGAACGGGTCTTCCAGCGCATCCAGCCGCTCGCCGGTGCTCTCGTCCCGCGAATCGGCGATCCAGCGATAGGCGGCGAGCAGAACGGCCGGGCCGAGGTAGCGATCGCCATTCCACCAGTAGCTGGGGCAGCTTGTGGTGCAGCAGAAGCAAAGGATGCACTCCCACATGCCATCGAGCTTTGCCCGTTCCTCCTTGCTTTGCAGCCGTTCGGAATCGGGTGGCGGGGGCGTGTCGGATTTCAACCAGGGCTCGATGCTGCGGTACTGGGCATAGGCCTGGGTGAGATCGGGCACGAGGTCCTTCACCACGGGCATGTGCGGCAGCGGGTTGATGCGCACCGCGCCCTTCACCTCGTCGATCGGCTTGAGGCAGGCGAGGGTATTGGTGCCGTCGATGTTCATCGCGCAACTGCCGCAGATGCCTTCCCGGCAGGAGCGGCGGAAGGTGACGGTGGGGTCGACCTCGTTCTTGATCTTGATCAGCGCATCCAGAACCATCGGGCCGCAGGCGTCTAGATCCACCTCGAAACTGTCGGTGCGGGGGTTCTGCCCGTCATCGGGATTCCAACGATAGATCTGGAATTCCTTGACGCGTTTCGCCCCGGCAGCCTTGTGGGTCTGCCCACGGCCGACCTTGCTGTTCGCCGGCAGAGTGAATGTGGCCATTGCCGCTTTGCCCCTGATTCTTCGTCTGGCCCAGTATTCGTCTGGCCCAGTATTCGTCTGGCCTAGTAGACGCGCTTCTTCGGCGGGAACACAGACACTTCGTTCGTCAGCGTCTGCATCTTCACCGGCCGGTAGTCCAGCGCCACGGCGCCTTTCGGATCGCACCAGGATAGCGTGTGCCGCATCCAGTTGTGGTCATCGCGTTCGGGATAGTCGTCATGCGCGTGTGCGCCGCGGCTTTCGGTGCGCGCTTCCGCGCTGACCATCGTTGTCACCGCGTTGCTCACCAGGTTCTGCAATTCCAGTGCTTCCACCAGATCGCTGTTCCAGATCAGGCTGCGATCCGCCACCGACATGTCGGAAAGCCCATCCCATAGTGCGTGCATCTTCCGCACGCCCTCGGCAAGGCTCGTGCTCGTACGGAACACGGCCGCGTGGGTCTGCATCGTTTTCTGCATCTCCGCACGCAAGGCCGCCACATGCGTGCCGCCGGCAGCATGGCGGGCGGCATCGA
The DNA here is from genome assembly GCA_035532755.1 of Acetobacteraceae bacterium. GTDB lineage: Bacteria > Pseudomonadota > Alphaproteobacteria > Acetobacterales > Acetobacteraceae > DATKQI01. The sequence continues at coordinate 13,929 of DATKQI010000282.1, read as the reverse complement.
AGCGATTCAGCACATCCTCCCCGGCCTTCGGCGGCAGCGGCGGTTGGCTGGCGGCGGGTTTCAGCGTCTCGGCGGCCCGATGCGCCGCCGCGCGGCCGAACACCACGAGATCGAGCAGCGAATTGGTGCCGAGGCGATTGGCGCCGTGGACGGAGACGCAGGCTGCCTCTCCCACCGCCATCAGCCCCGGCACGGTTGCATCCGGGTTCTCCGTGGTCGGGCGCAGGACCTCGCCGTGATAGTTCGTGGGGATGCCGCCCATGTTGTAATGCACGGTGGGCAGCACCGGGATCGGGTCTTTCGTGACATCCACGCCGGCGAACACGCGCGCGGTCTCGGAGATGCCGGGAAGCCGCTCATGCAGGAGTGCCGCGCCAAGCTGCTCCAGATGCAGCAGCATATGGTCCTTGTTCGGGCCGCAGCCGCGGCCTTCGTTGATCTCGATCGTCATCGAGCGGGACACGACATCGCGCGAGGCTAGGTCTTTCGCGGTGGGGGCATAGCGCTCCATGAAGCGCTCGCCCTCGCTGTTGGTGAGGTAGCCGCCCTCGCCGCGCGCGCCCTCGGTGATCAGGCAGCCGGCGGGGAAGATGCCGGTGGGATGGAACTGCACGAATTCCATGTCCTGCGTCGGCAGCCCGGCGCGCAGCACCATGCCGCCACCGTCGCCGGTGCAGGTGTGGGCCGAGGTGCAGGACTGGTAGGCACGGCCGTAGCCACCGGTGGCGAGCACCACCGTCTGCGCGCGAAAGCGGTGGATGGTGCCGTCATCCAGGCACCAGGCCATCACGCCACGACAGGCGCCTTCGTCATCCATGATGAGGTCGAGCGCGAAATATTCGACGAAGAACTCCACCTCGTGCTTCAGGCTCTGCTGGTACAGCGTGTGCAGGATGGCGTGCCCGGTCCGATCGGCCGCCGCGCAGGCGCGCTGGGCTGGGGTCTTGCCGAATTCCTTCATATGGCCGCCGAACGGGCGCTGGTAGATGCGCCCATCTTCCGTGCGGCTGAACGGCACGCCGAAATGTTCGAGTTCGTACACCGCAGGGATCGCCTCCCGGCACATGTATTCGATGGCGTCCTGGTCGCCCAGCCAGTCCGACCCCTTCACGGTGTCGTACATATGCCAGCGCCAATCGTCTTCACCCATGTTGCCGAGTGCCGCGCCGATGCCGCCCTGGGCGGCCACGGTGTGGCTGCGTGTGGGGAACACCTTGGTGATGCAGGCGGTTTTCAGCCCCGCGGCACCCATGCCCAGCGTCGCCCGCAGCCCCGCCCCGCCGGCGCCGACCACGACGACATCATAGGTGTGATCGACAACGTTGTAGGCCCGTGCCGAGGGCATCGTGATCGCGTTCATCGCCCGTCCCGATCGTTGCGGCCGCGGCGCACCGGCCGCGTGCCGTCTTGAGGCATCGCTTCAAAAGCCAAGTTTCAGAATGGAAATCACCGCCGCCAGGGCCAGCAGGATCGTGATGCCCTTCATCAGCAGCATCGCGATCAGCCGTGCGCCGTCGGCATGGACATAATCCTCGATCACCACTTGCAGGCCGAGCTGCATGTGATGGAACAGCGCGACCATCAGCGTGATCAGCAGCACCGTGTTCACCGGGTGGGACATCCAGTGCGCAACATCGGCCCGGCTGCCGTGCTCCAGCGCCAGGACCGAGAAGACGAACCACAGGGCCAGCGGCACCAGCGCGATCGCCGTGAACCGCTGCGCCCGCCAATGCCCCACGCCGGACCGCGCCGCCCCCGCGCCGCGCGCGCGGGCGAGCGGCGTTTGCATCATGCGGACCGAAAGCTTCGGGTCTGCCATCCGCCCTCTCCTTCAGTACACCGCGAGGCCGACGATCCAGGCCGCCACGGTCAGCACCACCGCCGCTACCAGCACGGCGATGCCGGTTGCATGCACGCTGGGCAGTTCGAAGCCGAATCCGGCATCCCATGCGAGGTGCCTGATGCCGTTGCACAGGTGGTAGAACAGCGCGAGCGTCCATCCGAACAGCAGCAGCAGGCCGATCCAGGAGCCGATGAAACCCTGCGCGAGGGCAAATGCACCGGCCGAACTGGCCGCGGCCACCAGCCACCACACCAGCAGCAGCGTGCCCACGGCCAGCGCCACGCCGGTGATGCGATGGAAGATCGACAGCGCCGAGGTGATCTGCGGCCGATAGACCTGCAAATGCGGCGAGAGCGGGCGGCGCACCAGCTTGCCGTCACTGGCGCGGGCCACCATCATCGCTTCGCGCACATCTTCCATGGGTGTCCGAGCCTCCTGGGCGCTCGATCGAACGGCATTGCATCAAAAGCCGATAATACCGGGGCATGCGGCCCGGAAAGCCGCCTGCCCCGGTTCCCTTACTCGTGCAGATGGGCAGGGTCAACGCGGGGTCAACACCGCCGCGGCCAGGGGTTCAGCCGGCTGCCATCTCCGCGATGGCCGCCGCCATCGCCACGAGCCGCCGCGCGGCTGCCACATGCAGGTTCTCGATCAGCTTGCCATCGACCAGCACCACGCCCTTGCCCTCGGCGGCAGCCGCCTCATGCGCGGCGATGATGCGGCGGGACCAGTCGATCTCGGCCTCGGAAGGGGCGAATACGCGGTTCGCGGTGTCGATCGTCTTGGGATGGATCAGCGTCTTGCCGTCGAACCCGAGTTCAAGCCCCTGCCGGCAGGCTGCCTCGAACCCCGCATCGTCGGCCAGGTCGAGGTGCACGCCATCGAGGATGGCAAGCCCGTTCGCCCGCGCGGCCAGCAGGCACAGGCCGAGCGCGGTGAGGAACGGCAGCCGCTCCGGCGTGTGGGCCGCATGAAGGTCTTTCGCCAGATCGGACGTGCCCATGACCAAGGCAGCGAGGCGCGGGTGCGATTCGGCGATCTCGGCAGCCTTCAGCGCCCCGCGCGGCGTTTCCATCATGCACCAGACCGCCATCGTCTCGGGTGCGCCGGCCGCCTCGATCACGGCGACCGCATCTCGCACCTGCTGGGCGCTCTCCACTTTCGGAAGCAGCACGGCCGCGGCGCCCGAGATGGCGATGGCGGAGAGATCGGCATAACCCCAGGGGGTGGCAAGGCCGTTGGCGCGAATCACGATCTCCCGCAGGCCATAGCCACCCTCGCGCGCTGCGGCGCAGACCCGCGCCCGCGCCTCCGCCTTTGCATCCGGGGCCACCGCATCCTCCAGGTCGAAGATCAGCGCATCGGCGGGCAGCGTTTTCGCCTTTTCCAGCGCACGCGCGTTGGAACCCGGCATGTACAGCACGCTGCGGCGCGGGCGGGCGGTGGCGACCATCGGGAACCCCCTCGGCAATCCTGTCCCGCCGGTTCTAGGGAGGACAAGAAAAGCCGACAAGTCCCGGAGCGAACGGCGTCAATGGTCCGTCAATCTCTATCACTGCATGGTGGCGGCAACGGCGCCGGAAATCGGCAGCCTTGGGCGGGGGTGCATCGGAAAGACCATGAATATCCATGCCCCTGGCCCCACCGGCCGGATCCATCCCCCGCTGATCGGCCTTGCGCCCCTGTGCCGGCTGGCCTTCGATGGGGCGGATCTGAAGCCGCTCGGCCAGCACATGCGGGACCGCATCGCCGCCGACCCGAAGGATGCGGCGGCGCTGATGGATCTGTCGAAAATCCTGCAACTTGCCGGCGATCGCGCCGGCGGGCTGGCAGCACAGGCCGCCGCATTGCAGTTGCAGCGCGTCTATCGGCACCGCTCGGCCACCGGGGCTGACAGGCTGCGATTACTGGCTTTCGTGGTGCCGGGCGATTTCATGGCCAACACGCCGGTCGAGTTCCTGCTGGAGGGATCGGATGTGGCGCTCGACCTCTGTTTTCTCGATCCGGAGCAGCCGGCATGCCCTTCTGTTCCTGCGCATGACGCGGCATTCGTCGCTGTGAGCGAATCAGACCATAATATGCTGATTTTGAAATATCTTTCAGACATGCTTCGCACTTGGCCGCGCCCCGTGCTCAATGCGCCCGAACGGATCGCCCGGCTATCGCGGGAGGAAAGCCATGCGCTGCTGCACGGTGCGCCCGGCGTGGAGATGCCTGCTGCAGCCCGCGTCGGCCGAGAACAACTGGCGCTGCTGGCCGCCGGCACACCCGTGCGTACCCTGCTGGAGGATGGCCGCTTCCCGATCATTGCGCGGCCCGCCGGCTCCCACGCCGGCAGCGGGCTGGCCCGGCTGGACGATCCGGCGGCGGTGGCGGCCTATCTCGCCGGCCAAGGCGCAGACGCCTTCCAGATCGCCCGCTTCGTCGATTATCGCGGGGCTGATGGGCATTACCGCAAGGCGCGCGTCGTCTTCATCGGTGGCCGGCCCTTCGCCTGCCACATGGCCGTCTCATCGGATTGGATGGTGCACTACCTCAATGCCGGCATGACCGGGAGTGCGGCGAAGCGGGCCGAAGAAGCCGCTTTCATGGCGCGGTTCGACGAGGATTTCGCCGCCCGCCACGCACGCGCCTTCTCCGCCCTCGCGGAGCGCACCGGCCTCGACTATTTCGGCATAGACTGTGCCGAGACGCCGGAGGGCAAGCTGCTCGTCTTCGAGGTGGATGTGGCGATGATCGTCCATGCGATGGACCCGCCGGACCTGTTTCCCTACAAACCGCCCCAGATGCGCAAGGTGTTCGGTGCCTTCTGCGACATGCTGCGCAACGCTGCCGCTACGATCCCAGCTTGAGACCCGCCACGCCCGCCAGAATCAGCATCACGCACCCGATGCGCAGGAGGCCCGCCGGCTCGCCCTCCATGGCGATGCCCCAGATAAGCCCACCGGCCGCGCCGATCCCGGTCCAGACCGCATAGACGGTACCCATCGGCAGGGTGCGCAGGGATTGCGACATCGCGAAGAAGCTGATCGCCATGAACGCCACCGTGGCCAGGGACGGCCAGAGCCGCGTGAAACCGTCCGAGCGCTTCAGCAGCACCACCCAGACGGTTTCGCACGCCCCGGCCACGGCCAGGAACAGCCAGGCACTGCGGGCGGTCACGCCGCCTGTTTCGCCAGCAACCCCTGCGCGACCATCGTTTCCGCGATCTGCACCGCGTTCAGCGCCGCACCCTTGCGCAGATTGTCGGCCACGCACCAGAACGCGAGCCCGTTGGCCACCGTGGGGTCCTTGCGGATGCGGCTGACGAACACCGCATCCTCGCCCGCGCATTCGGCCGGCGTGACGTAACCGCCGTCTTCCCGCGTATCCAGCACGGACACGCCCGGCGCATTGCGCAAGATGGCACGCGCCTCCGCCACGCTCACCGGCTTCTCGAACTCCACATGCACGGCCTCGCCATGGCCGATGAACACCGGCACGCGGACACAGGTGGCGATGACCGCGATGTCCGGATCGAGGATCTTGCGGGTCTCCACCGCCATCTTCCACTCCTCCTTGGTCGAGCCGTCATCCATGAAGCGGTCGATATGGGGAATGCAGTTGAAGGCGATATTCTTGGTGAACTGCTCGTGCTTCACCGGATCGTTCACGTAGAACGCCTTGGTGTTCGTGAACAATTCATCCATCGCCTCCTTCCCGCCGCCGGAGACGGACTGATAGGTGGAGACGACGACGCGCTTCACCCGGAAGCGGTCGTGCAGCGGCTTCAGCGCGACGACCATCTGGATGGTGCTGCAATTCGGGTTGGCGATGATGCCGCGCTTGGCAAACTTCGCCAGCGCCCCGGGGTTCACCTCCGGCACCACCAGGGGAACGTCCGGCTCCATGCGGAAATGGCTGGTGTTGTCGATCACCACGCAGCCCGCCGCCGCCGCGCGCGGGGCGTGCACGGCGGAAACCGCGGCGCCCGGGCTGAACAGGCCGAAATCCCACCCGTGGAAATCGAACTTGTCGAGGCTCTGCACCTTCAGGACGGTCTTCTCGCCGAACGAGACCTCGCTTCCCGCGGAGCGGCCGGACGCGACCGCCGCGATCTCGGAAATCGGGAATTTTCGCTCCGCCAGGGTTTTCAGCATCTCGCGCCCGACCGCTCCGGTGGCGCCGACAACCGCGACCCTGTAGGCCATGTTCCTTCTCCTCGTACAGAGCCGGAACGGATAGCGATTCACGCGTGCCGGAGCAAGGTCGGCGCGTCATGCCAGCCTTGTCATCCCCGGCCAGCCCGTTCCGCCGCCCGCTACTCCGCGGCCTGGCTCAGTCGGAATGGGGCTGCGGGATATACGCCGAGGATGCGGGTCTCGCGCGAGAAGAACGACAATTCTTCGAATGCGTGACGCAGCGCGGGGTGTTCGGGGTGGCCTTCCACGTCGCACAGGAACTGGGTCGCGGTGAACTGGCCGGCGAGCATGTAGCTCTCCAGCTTCGTCATGTTCACCCCGTTGGTGGCGAAGCCGCCCAGCGCCTTGTAAAGCGCGGCCGGCACGTTGCGCACGCGGAAGACGAAGGTGGTCATCAAATTCGCCGCCTCGGGCAACGGCGCGGCCGGGGTGGCGGACATCACATAGAATCGCGTGGTGTTGTGTGCCGCGTCCTCCACATTTTCCCGCAGGATCTGCAAGCCGTGGATCTCGGCGGCGAGCGAGGAGGCGATGGCGGCTTCCTCGACCCGGTTCCATTCGGCAACCAGCCCGGCCGCGCCCGCGGTATCCCCCTGCACCACCGGCTGCAGGTTCAGCTCGCGCAGAATGCCCCGCACCTGGCCGAGCGCGACGGCGTGGGAATGGGCGCGGCGGATGGTCGATAGGCTTGCGCCAGGCGGTGCGAGCAAGCAGTGCTCCACGCGCTGGAAATGCTCGCCCACCACGAACAGATGGCTTTCGGGCAGCAGGTGGTGGATGTCCGGCACCCGGCCGGCCAGGCTATTCTCGCAGGGCAGCATGGCCAGCACCGCCCGCTTCTCCCGCACGGCATCGATCGCGGCCTCGAACGTGTCGCAGGGCAGCGTGGTCATGCCCGGATAGGCGGTTCGGCAGGCGAGATCGGAATACGCGCCGGGGCGGCCCTGGAAAGCGATGGTTCCGGACGTCGAAGCGGGGGGCATCGAAGCGTGGTCCATCAATGCGGCGCCAGAACGCTGCGGGCACGTTCCAGGTCGGCGGCCGTATCGACCCCGAAGGGCGCGTGATCGACGCGGGCGCAGGCGATTCGCATTCCGGCCTCCAATGCGCGCAGTTGTTCCAGGCTCTCGCGCCGTTCCAGCGGTGATTCGGGCAACGCGACGAATCGGGCCAGCGCGACGCGGCGGAAGGCATAGATGCCGATATGGTGCCACAGCGGCCCCTCGCCGGCCGGAATCGCGGCCCGCGAGAAATACAGCGCCGGCGAGACGGCGCGGCCGCGATCGAAGGCGCAGGCGGCCTTCACCACGCTCGGCGCCGCGGCCTCCTCGGGGGTGGTGATCGGCGCGACCAGTGTGGCGATATCGATCGCCGGATCGGCCAGCGGCGCCAGCACGGCGCGGAGCTGGGCCGGCGGGATGGTGGGCAGGTCCCCCTGGAGGTTCACCACCACATCGTGCCGCCCCTGCGGATCGAGCGTTGCCAATGCGGCGTGCACCCGGTCAGACCCGCGCGGCAAGGCCGGATCGGTCAGCACCGCGATGCCGCCAGCCGCACGCACCACCACGGCGATCTCCTCCTCCGCGCAGGCGACGGCCACCGGGCCGATGCCGGCTTCCTGGCCACGGCGCAGCACGTGCACGATCATCGGCTGGCCATGGATGTCAGCCAGCGGCTTGCCCGGCAGGCGGGTGGAGGCCATGCGGGAGGGGATGAGAACGATGGGATTCAAGATGTGGCGCCGGGTTGATGCCGAAGAGGCGTTTCCTTATGGTGCGACGCACCTTAGGTAGAAGCCGCACCCGGCGCAATCCGCGCCCGGCGGCATCTGGCTTGGTTCGGGTTTCGCTCTCAATCGTCTGGTTTCGTCGGGGAACAGTGCGCGCATGGACAGCATGGAGGTCAACAAGACTTTGGCGGCGGTACTGGTCGCCGGAATCGCCTTCATGGTCACCGGGCTGATCGCCGACGGCCTCGTGCACCCCGTCGAGCTGAAGAAGACCGCCATCGCGATCTCCGGCGTGCCGGCCGCCGGTGGTGCTGCGCCGAAGCTCGCGCCGATCCCGACCACCTTGCCGCTGCTGGCCAAGGCGGATGTGAAAAAGGGCGAGGCCTTCGTGGGCCAGGTCTGCGCCGCGTGCCACACGTACAAGGCCGGCGCGCCGAACGGCGTGGGGCCGAACCTCTACAACGTGGTGGACCGGCCGCAGGGCAGCGAGCCGGGCTTCAGCTACTCCTCGGCGTTCAAGGGCAAGCTGCACGGGAAGTGGACCTACAACCAGTTGAACGCCTGGCTGTACGATCCGCAGCGCCACGTGCCGGGCACGCGCATGTCCTATACCGGGATCAGGAACACCCAGCAGCGCGCGGACGTGATCGCGTTCCTGCGCACGCTCGCCCCGAAACCCGCACCGCTGCCGACCGCGGCGCAGATCCAGAAGGCGGCGGCGGCCGTGAAGGCCGCGGCGGCGAAGGCGCCCGCACCGGCCAAGCAGGCCAATGCGGCTCCGCAGATTCCCCATATCACGCCGCTGCTGGCCAAGGCGGATGTGAAGAAGGGCGAGGCCTTCGTGGGCCAGGTCTGCGCGGCCTGCCACACCACCGCGAAGGGCGCGCCGAACGGCGTGGGGCCGAACCTGTTCGACGTGGTGGGGCGCAAGCAAGGGACCGAGGCGGGCTTCAGCTATTCCTCCGCCTTCAAGGCCAAGATGCACGGCACATGGACCTTCACCGAGTTGAACCACTGGCTGTACGACCCGCAGAAGCTCGTCCCCGGCACCCACATGTCCTACACTGGGATCAAGAACACCCAGCAGCGGGCTGACGTGGTCGCCTATCTGCGCACGCTGTCCGACCATGTGGTCGCGTTGCCGGCCGCGGCACCTGCGGCCGCCCAGCCTGCTGCGGCAAAGCCTGCTGCGGCAAAGCCTGTGCCGGCCCAGCCCGCAACGGCCGCCCCGGCGACAGCGAAACCGGCTGCGATCACCCCGCCCGCCACCACGCCGATGACGACCAACAGCGGGGCCGCGACGCCGCCGCCCGCAGCACAGCCGCCTGCCACCCAGCCGCCCGCGAAGTGATCGCCCGGCACGTGGCTTCTCCCGATCTTGCGGCATTGATCGCGGCGGCGGAAGCCGCCGCCGATGCCGCCGGAGCGGCCATCCGCCCCCATTTTCGTGCCGGCATCGGCGCCGAGACGAAGGAGGACGAAAGCCCCGTCACGGCGGCAGACCGCGCGGCCGAGCAGGCCATGCGGGCCGTGCTGGCGGCGCGTTTCCCGGACCATGCGATCCTCGGCGAGGAATTCGGCCTGAGCGAATCGGGCGGGAAGCTGGTGTGGGTGATCGATCCGATCGACGGCACCCGCGCCTTCATCACCGGCCGGCCCGTCTTCGGTTCGCTGGTGGCGCTGCTCGACGACGGCAGGCCGGTGCTCGGCGTGATCGACCAGCCGGTGACGGGCGAACGCTGGATCGGCGCCACCGGCCAGCCCACCCGTTTCCATGGCCCCCTTGGCGGCCGCGCCGGCTGCCGCCCCTGCCCGAATCTCGCCGAGGCCGAACTGTCCTGCACCAGCCCGGACATGCTCACCGCCGCCGAAACCCCCCGGTTCACGCGCCTGCGCAACACCGTGCGCCGCACCTCCTGGGGCGGGGATTGCTACGCCTATGGGCTGGTGGCGCTGGGCCAGATCGACATCATCGCCGAATCGGACCTCAAGCCGTGGGACTGGGCCGCGATCGTGCCGGTGATCGAGGGCGCGGGCGGGCGCGTGACCGACTGGGCCGGCGCGCCCCTGCGGATGGACGGCAACGGGCAGGTCCTGGCCGTGGGTGATCCCGCATTGCTCGCCCAGGCAGTAATGCTCCTCGGCGGGTGATTTCCGCCTTCCTGCCGAACCCGCCTATGCTGGCCTGAAACGGAGCCAGGGAGGGGCGGCATGCGACCCATAGCCATATGCGGAGCGCTGATTCTGGCCTGGCTCGTCGGCCCGGCATCGGCCCAGACGCCACCGGCAGCCCCGGCGCGCACCGATGCCATCTCCCTGATGGGCACCCCCGCCCTGCCGCCGGGCTTCAAGGCGTTCCCCTATGTCAACCCCAATGCCCCGAAGGGCGGGCATGTCACGCTCTCCGTGGTGGGCGGTTTTGACAGCTTCAACCCGTTCATCATCCGCGGCACGCCGGCCGCCGGCCTGCCGCTGGTATGGGATACGCTGCTGACCCCCTCCGACAACGAGCCCAGCACCGCCTATGCCGATCTCGCACGCAGCGTCTCCGTCTCGCCGGACGGCCGCACCGTCACCTTCGTTCTGCACAAGCGCGCGCGCTTCAACGACGGCACGCCGGTCACCGCCGCCGATGTCGCCTGGACGTTCAACATGCTGCGCGCGCACGGGCAGCCGCTCTACGCGTCGTACTATGCCGCGGTACGCAGCGTCAGCGTTCAGGGCGAGCAGACAGTGGTGTTCCACCTGCGCGCCGGCGCCAACCGAGAGCTGCCGCTGATCCTCGGCCAGTTGCAGGTGCTGCCCGAACACTGGTGGAAGGGCCGGGATTTCAGCGCCCCGCTCACCGTCCCTCCCCTCGGCTCCGGCCCGTACCGGATAGAAAGCTTCGCGCTGGGCCGCAGCGTGACCTACGCACGGGTAAAGAACTACTGGGCACGAAACCTGCCGAGCGCGAAGGGGCTCTATAATTTCGGCCACATCCGCTACGAATACTTCCGCGATCCCACGGTCGCGTTGCAGGCGTTCAAGGCCGGCCAGATCGATTTCCGGCAGGAGAATATCGCGAAGAACTGGGCGACCGCCTACAACTTCCCCGCGGTGAAGAGGGGGCTGGTGAAGCTGTGGGCGGTGCGCCACCACCTGCCCACCGGCATGCAGGGCTTCGCGATGAACACCCGCCGCGCGGTGTTCCACGATCCGCGCGTGCGCGAGGCCATGGTGCTCGCCTTCGATTTCCAATGGATGAACAAGACGCTGTTCTATGGCTCCTACACGCGCACGCAGAGCTATTTCAGCAACAGCGACCTCGCCTCCTCCGGCATCCCGAAGGGCGCGGAGCTGGCGCTGCTGAAACCCTATCGCAGCCAGTTGCCGCCCGCGCTGTTCACGAAGCCCTATACACTGCCCGTCACCAGCGGCTCCGGCAACAACAACAAGGAATTGCTGCGCGCCTACCACCTGCTGCAGTCCGCCGGCTGGCGGGTGAAGAACCGCAAGCTCGTCAATGCCGCCGGGCGGCAGATGTCGTTTGAGATCCTGCTGGATGATCCGGCGTTCACCCGCGTCGCCCTGCCTTATGTGCAAACGCTGAAACACCTCGGCATCGCGGTGAAGGTGCGGCTGATCGATCCCGCCCAGTACCAGCACCGGATGGACGCGTTCGACTACGACATGACAGTCGGCCTGTTCGGCGAGTCTGACAGCCCCGGCAACGAGCAGCGCAATTTCTGGACCTGCCGGGCCGCGAAGACGGACGGCAGCCAGAACCTGATGGGCATATGCAGCCCGGTGGTGGATGCCCTGGTGAACAGGGTCATCAACGCCCCGAACCGCCCTGCCCTGCTGGCCGCCACGCACGCGCTGGACCGTGTGCTGCTCTGGGGCTGGTACATCGTGCCGCAATGGCATCTCGACAAGTTCTGGCTCGCCTACTGGAACATCTTCGGCCACCCGAAAATGCCCATCCGCAACGGGTTCGACATCAACGACTGGTGGGTCGATCCCGCGCTTGCGGCCAGGACCAACGCCGCGCGGCATTCCGGCGGCTGACCGCGCAGCCATGACCGGCTATCTGATCCGCCGTCTGCTGCTGGTGATCCCCACGCTGTTCGGCATCATCGCCATCAACTTCGCCGTGGTGCAGTTCGCCCCCGGCGGGCCGGTCGAACAGATGATCGCCAACATCAAGCACCAGGGCGCGGGCACCATGGCGGAGACCGCCGCACCCACCACCGGCCTGTATCGCGGCGCGCAAGGGCTTGATCCGTATCTGGTCGCGCGCATCCGCAAGATGTTCGGCTTCGACAAGCCGCCACTCACCCGCTTCCTGCTGATGGTTCGCAATTTTCTCACCTTCAACCTCGGCCGCAGCTTCTTCCTCGACCAGCCGGTGGGCCAGTTGATCCTGCAACGCCTGCCGGTCAGCATCTCGCTCGGCCTGTGGTCCACGCTCCTCGTCTATCTGATCTCGATCCCGCTCGGCATCGCGAAAGCGGTGCGGGACGGTTCCCGTTTCGACATCGCGACCAGCGCGGTGGTGCTGGTCGGCTACGCGGTGCCGGCTTTCCTGCTGGCCATCCTGCTGATCGTGCTGTTCGCCGGCGGAACCTTCGTGCAATGGTTCCCGCTGCGCGGGCTGACCGGCCCGGGCTGGTCGCACCTGTCCTGGCCCGCCCGCATCGGGGACTATCTGTGGCACATGGTGCTGCCCACCATCGCCCTCGTCGTCGGCGGGTTCGCGAGCCTGACGATGCTGACGAAGAACTGCTTCCTCGAAGAAATCCACAAGCAGTACGTCACCACTGCGCGCGCCAAGGGCGCTGACGAAAAGCGCGTGCTGTACGGCCACGTGTTCCGCAACGCGATGCTGCTGATCGTCGCCGGCTTCCCCGCCGCCTTCATCTCCATCCTGTTCACCTCCGCCCTGCTGATCGAGATCGTGTTCTCCCTCAACGGCCTAGGCCTGCTCGGCTTCGAAGCGGTGCTGCACCGAGACTATCCGGTGATGTTCGGCACGCTCTACATCTACACCCTCCTCGGCCTGCTGCTGCAGATCGTCGGCGACACGCTCTACACGATCGTCGATCCCCGGATCGACTTCGAGACGCGGGGATGACCCTCACCCCCCTCGCCCGCCGCCGCCTCGCCGTCTTCCGCGCCAGCCGCCGCGGCTACATCTCGCTGTGGATCTTCCTCGTTCTGTTCGTCATCAGCCTGTTCGCGGAATTCGTCGCCAACGACCGCCCGCTGCTGATCGACTTCAACGGCCACCTTCTGAGCCCGGTATTGCACGACTACAGCGGTAGCCGCTTCGGCCCCGATTTCCTGCCCACCGAAGCCGACTACACCGATCCCGCGCTGATCAAGGCGATCCGCGCCAAGGGCTGGATCATCTGGCCACCGATTCCGTTCCATTACGACACCATCGTCACCAGCCTTCCCGGCCCCGCCCCCTCCCCACCAAGCTGGCGCAACTGGCTCGGCACTGACGATCAGGCGCGGGATGTGCTCGCCCGCGTCATCTACGGCTTCCGCATTTCCGTTCTGTTCGGCTTCACCCTCACCTTCTTCGCCTCCGTCATCGGCATCGCCGCCGGCGCGGTGCAAGGCTACTACGGCGGCCTCACCGATCTTCTGTGCCAGCGCTTCATCGAAATCTGGAACGGCATGCCGCAACTCTTCCTCCTCATCATCCTCTCCAGCATCATCGCCCCATCCTTCTGGGTGCTGCTCGTCTTCCTGCTGCTGTTCAGTTGGATGAGCCTGACCGGCGTGGTACGCGCCGAGTTCCTGCGCGGCCGCAACCTCGATTACGTGCGCGCCGCCAAAGCCCTCGGCGTGTCCGACACGGCGGTGATGGTCCGCCACATCCTGCCCAACGCCATGGTCGCCGCGCTCACCTTCCTCCCCTTCATCCTCTCCGGCTCCGTCACCGTCCTCGCCAGCCTCGATTTCCTCGGCTTCGGCCTGCCCCCAGGCTCCCCCTCCCTCGGCGAACTCGTCTCCCAAGGCAAAAACAACCTCCAAGCCCCCTGGCTCGGCATCACCGCCTTCATCATCCTCGGCGGAACCCTCACCCTCCTCATCTTCATCGGCGAAGCCATCCGAAACGCCTTCGACCCCCGACGGACACAGTCATGACGGAGACCGGAACGGGCCGGGAAGGAGACAAGCAA
>DATKQI010000281.1:0-5120 GCA_035532755.1 Acetobacteraceae bacterium | reverse complement strand
AGAAGCTGGTTGCCCGTGCCGGGCGCGAGGGTGACGCTGTAGCCCCCGCCCTGGGCGAAGATGCCGCTGCCGAAGGCCGATCCGTTGCCCCCGCCGCCCGAGCCCGCCCCGCCGGCCACGGTGTTGCCGCTGATGGTGCCGTTGCCCGCGATCGTCAGGCTGCCGCCCTGCTGGACGAACACCGCCCCGCCATCGCCGCCGCCGCCGCCCGAACTGGCCGCGGTGCCCGCTATGGCGCCCCCGCGCCCACCAGGAACCCGCGCGTTGCACTGCCGCCATCCAGCACCGTGCCGCCGGCCTGGCCCACGATGGTGACGGTGGAGGCGGTGTCGATCGTCGGCAGCGGGGTGGCCGCGCTCAGCGTGATCGGGCCGGTGATGGTGATGGTATAGGCGGTGCTGGGGTTGGCATTCACCGTGGCGAGGTCCGCCGCGAGTTCCGCCCCGGTGCCGGCCGAGAGCGCCGTTTGTGCCCGTGCCGGCGGCGCGAACCCCACGCCCGCGAGCGCGGTGCCCGCCAGGAGCGCGACGCGCCAGGGCGCCCGCGCAGCCATCCACCTTGCCACCTGAGCCATTTTTTTGCTTCCTCGGTAGATTCGGTACTGAAATTAATTATTGATTATTATTAGTAATATTTTCTTCGTCTCCGCAATAAAATCCTGCGCTTCATTTTTGTGACCCGTCGCCCGGTTTCAGCCAGTGCAACCCGATCCGGCTTGGCCCCGCCGCCAACCCGCGCCAAACTGCCCCGGCACGAGCCGGAGGTCCCCATGAAGATCGCGGTGCTGGACGACTATCAGGACGCCTTCCGCCATCTGCGCTGCTACCCGCGCCTCGCGGGGCACGAGGTGGTGGTGTTCCATGACACGATAAAAGACCCCGATGCCCTGGCGGCGCGGCTGGCGGGGTTCGAGGCGGTGCTGCTCACCCAGCAGCGCACCGACCTGCCGGCTTCGGTGATCAACCGGCTGCCGGGGCTGCGGCTGATCTGCCAGACCGGGCGCAACACGCATGTGGACCTCGCCGCCGCCACCGCGCGCGGCATCCCGGTGGTGGCGGGCAGCGGCGGCAGCGTGTTCGCCACGGTGGAACTCACCTGGGCGCTCATCCTCGCCGCGCAGCGCAACATCCCCGCCGAGGTCGCGCGGCTGCACGGCGGGCAGTGGCAGGGCAGCGTGGGCGTGGGGCTGCACGGGCGTGTGCTGGGCATCTATGCCCCGGGCCGCATCGGCGCCCGCGTGGCCGCCATCGGGGCGGCCTTCGGCATGCGCGTGCTGTGCTGGGGGCGGGAGGCGAGCCGCGATGCCGCCGGGAAGGCCGGCTTCGCCATGGCGGAGAGCCGCACGGCCTTCTTCGCGCAGGCCGACGTGCTGAGCCTGCACCTCCCGCTGAACGAGGCCACGCGCGGCATCGTCACCGCGGCGGACCTCGCGGGGATGAAGCCCGGTGCGCTGCTGGTGAACACCTCCCGCGCCGCCATCATCGCCGAGGGCGCGCTGGCGGCGGCACTGCGCGCCGGCAGGCCGGGCCGCGCGGCGGTGGACGTGTACGAGGAGGAGCCGGTGCTGAACGCCGCCCACCCGCTTCTCGCCCTGCCGAACGCGCTGTGCACGCCGCATCTGGGCTATGTGGAGGCCGACAGCTACGAAGCCCTGTTCGGCTCGGCGATCGACCAGATCCTCGCCTTCGCGGAGGGGCGGGATGTGGCGCGGCTCAACCCGCCGCCGGGGAACCAGCCGTCTCCGGCGGCGTTGACGTGAGCTTTGTCACCCCTCTCCACCCTCCCCTCCGTCACTCCGGCGCAAGCCGGAGTCCAGGGCTCCCGGTCTTCCGCAGCGGCGAGCCAGCCGGCTGCGCCGGCATGACGAAGGATGCGCGTCATTCAGCGAGGCCCGATGGCTGACATTCTCCGCCACCGCCTCCGCGAGGGCCTGCCCCACCCCCGCGGCGCCACCTGGGACGGGAAGGGCACGAACTTCAGCCTGTTCTCCGCCAATGCGACGAAGGTGGAAGTGTGCCTGTTCGGCGACTGGCACGGCACGGAGGAGACCGACCGGATCGAGCTGCCGGAATACACCGACGAGATTTTCCACGGCTATGTGGAAGGGATCGGCCCCGGCACCTGCTACGGCTATCGCGTGCACGGCCCCTACGCGCCCGAGGAGGGCCACCGCTTCAACCCCAACAAGCTTCTGCTCGATCCCTATGCCCGCGCCCATGCCGGGGCGCTGGAATGGAACCCGGCGGTGTACGGCTACACGCTGGAAACGGGCGATGACCTGAGCTTCGACGAACGCGATTCCGCCCGCTTCATGCCGAAATGCGTCGTCGTCGATCCGGGGTTCGACTGGAAGGGCGAGCCCGGCCGCGCGCCCGTGCCGTGGGACCGGACGGTGCTGTACGAGGCGCATGTGAAGGGCTTCACCCGCCGCCACCCGCGCCTGCCCCGCAACCTGCGCGGCACCTATGCCGGGCTGGGCGCGAAGCCGGTGGTGGATTACGTGAAATCCCTCGGCGTGACCTCGATCGAGCTTTTGCCGGTGCACACCTTCATCAACGACAGCTATTTGCTGGAGAACAAGCTCGTCAACTACTGGGGCTACAACTCCATCGGCTTCTTCGCCCCCGATCCGCGCTATGCGATGGACGTGCCGAACAGCTTGCGCGAATTCAAGGAGATGGTGGCCCGCTACCACGATGCCGGGCTCGAAGTGATCATGGACGTGGTTTACAACCACACCGCCGAAGGGGATGAGCGCGGGGCCACGCTGTCCTTCCGCGGGATCGACAACGCATCCTACTACCGGCTGGCGGAAGACCGGCGCTACTACATCAACGACACCGGCACCGGCAACACGGTGAACCTGTCCCACCCGCGGGTGATGCAGATGGTGACGGACAGCCTGCGCTACTGGGTGAGCGAGATGCATATCGACGGCTTCCGCTTCGACCTCGGCACCATCCTCGCCCGCGAACCCGATGGCTTCGACAGCGAAAGCGGCTTCCTCAAGGCCTGCGGGCAGGACCCGCTGCTGGGCACGGTGAAGCTGATCGCCGAGCCGTGGGACCTGGGCCCGGGCGGCTACCAGGTGGGCGGCTTCCCGCCCGGCTGGGCCGAATGGAACGACAAGTTCCGCGATACGGTGCGGGATTTCTGGAAGGGCGATGCCGGCGGCGCGGCGCTCGCCCCGCGCCTGTGCGCCTCGGCCGACATGTTCGAACGCCAGGGCCGCCGCCCCTGGGCGAGCGTGAACTTCATCACCGCGCACGACGGCTTCACGCTGAACGATCTCGTTTCCTACAACGAGAAGCACAACATGGCGAACGGGGAGGACAACACCGACGGCACCACGGACAACCGATCCTGGAACTGCGGGGTGGAAGGGCCGGCGAAGGATGCGGCGGTGGGCGCGCTGCGCGGGCGGCAGATGCGCAACCTGCTCGCGACACTGCTGCTCAGCCAGGGCACGCCCATGCTGCTCGCCGGTGACGAATTCGCCCGCACCCAGCACGGCAACAACAACGCCTATTGCCAGGACAACGACATTTCCTGGCTGGACTGGCGGCTGGCGGAGCGCAACCGCGCGCAGATCGAATTCGTGCGCATGCTGACCGGCCTGCGCCGCCGCTACCCCATCCTGCGCCGCAGCCGCTTCCTCGCCGGCACGTGGGACGAGGCGCTGGAGATCAAGGATGTCACCTGGATCAACGCGAACGGGGCGGAGATGCAGGACGGGGATTGGGAGGATGAAAACATGCGCTGCTTCGGCATGCTGATGGACGGCCGCGCCCAGGCCACCGGCATCCGCCAGCGCGGGGCGGAGGCCACGCTGCTGATGGTACTGAACGCGCACCACGACCAGGTGGGCTTCACCCTGCCCGAATGCGCCGGCGGGGCGCGCTGGACGCTGCTGATCGACACGAACCAGCCGGCAGGGGAAGGTGCGAGGCGGGAAGAGGGCGCCATCGCCACCGGCGAGACCTACGACGTGACGGCCCGGTCCCTCCTGCTGCTCGCGCTGCAACCGGACGGGGGATAAGCCCGCCCTGCACTCCCCCCGTCGTGCCGGCGCGGGGCGGCATCCGGGCCCGCCGCGCAAGCGGATCGTCCGTGAGCCCTGGACTCCGGCTTTCGCCGGAGTGACGGTGAGAGGCCCCGCGCGAAAGGAAAAAACCCATGCTCGTCACCCACGCCGGCAAGACCCCGCGGATAGACCCCACCGCCTGGGTCGCGCCCGATGCCACGGTGTGCGGCGATGTGGCGGTGGGCCCCGGCGCGCGCATCCTGCACGGCGCGCGGATCATCGGCGAGGGTGGCGGCGCCATCCGCATCGGGCGGGACTGCATCGTGATGGAGAACGCGGTGGTGCGCGCCGGCCCCCGCCACGGCTGCACGATCGGCGACCACTGCCTGATCGGCCCCAATGCGCATGTGACGAGCGCCACGCTGGAAGACCAGGTGTTCATCGCCACGGGTGCTGCCGTCTTTCACGGCGCGCATCTGGGCCGCGGGGCGGAGGTGCGGGTGCACGCCACCGTGCATCTGCGCACCCACCTGCCGCCGGGTGCGACCGTGCCGATCGGCTGGGTCGCGGTGGGGGACCCGGCGCATATCCTGCCGCCCCACAGGCACGACGAGATCTGGAAGGTGCAGGCCCCGCTCGATTTTCCGCAGTTCGTCTATGGCTTCGACCGCGCCACGCCGGACCTGATGGTCGCGGTCACGCGCCGGCTGTCCGACACGCTCGGCGCGCACGCGGGCGATATCGTGGAGCCGTGAGCGTGCCTTCAAACCGAAAAGGGCCGGCCCTGTCGGGGGCCGGCCCGGAGTTTCGGGAGGAAGGTGGGAAGGGAGGCGAAGCGGGGTCAGCCGGCCTGGTTGATCAGCGCCTGCTCGGCTTCGGACAGCTGCGGGGTGTTGCTGCCCGCGCCCTGGAGCAGGGCGCCGCCCAGCTGCACCTTCCGGCCGTTGGCAGCGAACTGCACCTCGGCGTTGGCGCCCTGGTGGCTGTTCACCGCCTGCTCGGAATAGATCGGCCGGGCGGGGCCGGTGACGGGGGCGTTGGTGCCGGCATAGGCGACCGAGCCGGTGGCGAGCATGGCGGCGGCGGCGAGGGCGAA